>JAZURS010000022.1:0-1943 GCA_045606325.1 Agathobacter sp. | reverse complement strand
AAGACGAACCTTCCAGAAAATACGTTGGCGACTTTTTACATCTACCTCTAGCGTTGTATTCATTTGAGAAGTATTTACCTTCCCACTATTCCAAATCACTTTATCTTCACAAACAGCCTCTACTTCATAAGCCGTTTGTTTCTTTCCATCTATACAATTCCAGCTTACATATGGTTTTATAATATCAATGCCGATAGGATTTACCATATGCTCCGTCTTTAAATTCACCGCTCTCATCTTTATTCTCCTTTTCAGGATTTATACATGTTCATTCAAAAACTCTGCAGATACTTCCAGCGATTTCACTGGTGAACCATCTACCCAATTTTTGTGTGTTTCCAAAATTACTGCATCTACTCCAACGGATAATGCCTGCTCTACCATCGCAGTTAGATTCATGTTTCCATAACCCAATTCCATACTATCAGAATTTAAAATTGGAGTCATAGAAGCACCTTCTATTCTTGTTCCTCTATCGTTAATATGATAGAGTTTTAGTCTTTCACCCAATCGTTTCATCCACTGCAAAGAATCCGCACCCGCCTCTGCAAACCAATAAGAATCAAACTCAAAGTTTACATATTCTGGATTGGTTTTTTCTATGAGCAAGTCATAGGCGCATTTTTCCTTTGACACCTTGCGAAGCTCACAGTTATGGTTATGGTAAAGCAAATAAATGCCATCTTCTAACAAACGTTTTCCTGCTTCATTTAAATCCTCTGCCAACTGATTTACTGCTACTTCATCGGAATAGTCAAAGCGATACATGCCTGTTACCACTACATATTTGGTACCAAAAGACTTTGCTTCTGCTATTACTGTTTCTGGTTCTCTTTTGATTGTGCCTAAATCCTCGTGAACAGATACCACAGATAATCCTGCTTCGTTAACCAGTGATGTCCAATCAAGGTTTCCTCCTTTGCCTACTGGCATACCTGCAAACTTGGTCAACATTCGCACAAGAAAAGGAGTAGGTCGAATCATAAAACCGTTGAGTTCGATTCCATCATAGCCTGCTGCTTTGATTTTCTCTAACACTTTTTTTGCATCTGCTTCCGATTTAATTACACTTCCCAGCATAATCTGCTGTACCGCTTTTACTGCCATCCTATTTCTCCTTTATAATGGAATTACCACACCTTCAGTAATACCATTTTCATTAAACGCATCCACTCTCACATAGTACTTCTGGCCTTTTACAAGAGCACCAATACGTTTTTCGATTCTTTCTTTACTATAAATCTTATCTCTATCTAAGAAAACTAACCAGCTATGATATAGTTTCTCTGGCTCGTGTCCCCAAAGAATATTATAGCCCACTGCATTTTCCCCTTGAATATTTACCAATAAATCCAATTCGTCATCACTTCTAGTAGCTTCAAAAGAAGGCACGTCTGGCTTTTCGCCATCTCCAACACCAAACACACGGAGACCTGAAATACATGGTTTCTGGTTAAATGGCACTTCCAGAATTGTAAGTTTAATATATCGAGCCTGTAGTCCCTCTTCTCTTACTACTAAATCATGTGGCAAATCTGTATCTGCCTGTGATTTATCTTCAATCACAAAGTATTTTTCTCCATCTAAAGAACCTTCCAAAACCCAGCGAGTTACTCGGTCATATTCATCGATGTAACGTGGCTGCGTCATAGTCCCTTTGATTTCTCCCGGAACTGGCACATCCAGTTTATCATCAGCAAAATTAATCTGAATTGCATGTACATCCATTACCTTTTCCAAATCCACCTGAAGCCATTGACCAGGTACATTAGAATCTGCCTGCCACCAATTCTGTGCATTTTCTTCTGTAGCAAGGATTGGCTCTTTACTTTCTATAAAAGAAGATGCACTTGCAGGTTTTCCATAGCTAAGAAGATACCACTTAGGATTTTCCCATGGATTTGTTTTTTCACTAGAAACTACCCTTGGCCAGTCTCCATAAC
>JAZURS010000021.1:0-12694 GCA_045606325.1 Agathobacter sp. | reverse complement strand
AAAAATAATGAGTCTTTCGAATTTACTTACTCTGCTACACAGCAGGAAGAAATCGAAAGAATTAGAAATAAATACCTTCCAAAGAAAGAAAGCAAAATGGAGCAGCTTGCTAAATTAGATAAGCAGGCAGAGGTTCCAGGACAGATTGCTTCTATTGCAGCAGGAACCATTGGTTTATTGCTTTTAGGAGTAGGAATGTGCTGCACGATGGTTTGGAATACCAGCATAAGTATTTTCGTAATAGGTATTCTTGTTGGGTTAGTAGGTATTGCCACAGCTGGTGTTGCGTATCCAATCTATAACAAGGTAACAGAAAAGGAGCGATTAAAAATTGCAGATCAGATTATTGCATTAAGCAACGAACTATTATTAGAAAACTAATTGACTTTAACAAAAAATAAACAATTCAAAAACAATTCAGAAAAACAACTGATTTATTATAGATTTATAAGATGAAACAAATTCAAAAGGAGATAAAAATCATGGAAAAGAAAAATTTTATTACATTAGTATTAGGCGTAGTTGGAGGATTATTCTTCGCACTTGGAATGTGCATGTGCTTACTTCCTGAATGGAATATGTTTAAAGCAGGTGTTGTTTGCGCAGCAATCGGTATCGTAGTCCTTATCGCAACTGTTATTGCATATAGAAAAATGTCTGGTGCAGCACCAATTAAATTGAACTGGAAAGTAGTTGGTAAAGTTCTTTATGGAACTCTCTCTGCATTAGTGCTTGGTGCAGGTATGGCACTTGTACTTGCTGTAGAAGGCATGATGATGGTTGGTATCATCGTTGGTATGGTAGGTATCGTAATGTTACTTTTCTTAATTCCAATGTGTGTTGGTCTTAAAGACAGCAAAAAAGATAATCAGTAATATGGGTTAAAAAACGTATGAAATCATGACACTGATGTTTCAGTAGACCCGAATATCCCTTAGCATACGTTTTTTACATAGAAGAATGAGCTTAGAGTAATCTAGGCTCATTTTTCATTTTAAAGGAAACACAAACGGAAGAATCGTTTGTTTATATTTAATTAACGATGTGATAAAATTAAATATATATTTCGCATCTGTGGGGACAGATGGAACGTGACTAAGGGGGAGAAGGTATGAATAAGAAAATGTTTATGCAGGGTGGACGCGTAGAACGCAAAGAAGCGTGGTCTTACTGCATGGGAATCTATGGGCAGAACCTAGCCTGCGCATTTATGATGAACTGGTTTATGATTTTCTGTACAGACGTATTGTATGTGGATGGTATCATCGTTGGTCTTGTGCTTGGTATAGCTCGTGTTTGGGACTCTGTCAATGATCCCATCATTGGCACTGTAATTGATAGACATCGCTTTAAAAATGGGGAAAAATTCCGTCCGCTATTACGTGCAACACCAATTGTTATCGGAATTATTATTGTAATGCTGTTTACAGACTGGGGATTCCAGGGGGATATGCCAAAAGCAATTTATATTTTAGTATTGTATTTGGCATATGATATGGTATTTACAGTTCAGGATGTTTCGATGTGGAGCATGACTTCTGTTATGACAGACGTGCCAGCAGAGCGTGAAAAGGTTTCGCAGTGGGGCAGAATTGTTGCTGCTTTCGGTTTTGGTATGGTGGGCATGTTTCCTACTATTATGGACAATCTTTTGCAACAAGGCGTAGCAAAAAAATATATATATTTCGGTGCGGCAGTTGTATTTGGTATTGGCGGCATGTTATTGTCTATGCTTTCTGCAAATGCAAAAGAACGCATCAAAGCGACAGAAGAAACCACAGCGACATCTTTTAAAGAAAATTTAAAGATGTTATTTGAAAATAAAATTGTTATGCTGGTTCTTTTAGGAAATATTTTAAATGGTTTATCTCTTACTGTACCAGCGGCATATTTCTTTGAACACAAGGTAAGTGCAACCTTATTCGGACAGGAAATGGGCGGTCTTACTGTTATGACATTGTTCTTCGCATTCTCATATATGTTTACAGGTGCAGGTATGTTCTTTACTACAGCCTTATCCAAGAAACTAGGCGGCATGAGAAACGTACTTATTGCAGCAAATTTACTTACGGTAGTGATGCGAGTAGCGGCATTCTTGGTAGGATTTGAAGGAAACCGCATTTGGATTTCTATGATTCTATTTGGTATCGGTAGTATTCCTGGAAGCATGTTCGGTATTGCACGTACTGCGCTTTGGGGCGATTCCATCGATTACATGGAATGGAAGACTGGAAAACGAGCAGAAGCCATTACTTTTGCAGCACAGACCTTCTGCGATAAGATTGCGAATGCACTCAATACAGTAATCGCGGGTGCATTACTTACTTTCCTTGCATATGATGCAGAAGCCATTGCAGCAGGTGCACCACTTTCTGATGCATTTAATACATGGATTTGGCCACTCTTTATGATTGGACCAGCAATTGGTGCAGCACTTTACATCATTCCGCTTCTGTTTATCAACTATCCTCAGGAAATGAAGGATAAGGTTACCAAAGAACTGAAGGAACGCAGAGGGGAAATTGGAGAATAAGGGGGCAATTTATGAGTTTAAAACATGAAAATATAATCGAAAAAATGTCATTGGAGGAAAAAGCCCTCATGATGTCTGGAAAAAACACCTGGCAGACACAGGATTATCCAGAATATGAGATTCCTGCGATGATGATGTCGGATGGACCGCATGGGATGCGTACACAGCCACCAGGAGCAGGAGATCATCTTGGCATCAATGCCAGTATGCCAGCAACCTGTTTTCCTACAGCCGCAACAGTAGCGAACACCTGGGATGAAGCATTAGTAGAAGAGATGGGGAAGACGCTGGCAGAAGAAGCAGTATCTATGGGAGTACACGTGGTTCTAGGTCCTGGACTTAATATCAAAAGAAGTCCGCTTTGTGGACGAAATTTTGAATATTATTCCGAAGACCCATACCATGCAGGAAAGATGGCTGCGTCTTTGATTAAGGGGATTCAAAGTTATGGTATTTCTGCGTGTCCAAAACATTTTGCGGTAAATAGTCAGGAACTTCGTCGTATGGCAATGAACTCCGTAGTAGATGAGAGAACCTTGCGTGAGATTTACCTGACAGGGTTTGAAATCGCGGTTAAAGAAGGCAAGGCGAAATCCATCATGTCTTCTTACAATGAAGTAAATGGCGTATATGCCAATGAAAATAAGCATTTATTACAGGAAATTCTTGTAGATGAATGGGGATTTGATGGATATGTAGTTTCTGACTGGGGTGCAAGTAATGACCATGCCCTTGGTGTAAAAAATGGTTCTCACTTAGAGATGCCAGGCACCACAAAAACAGGACAAAAGGAAATCTTAAAAGGCATTGAGGACGGCATTCTTACAGAAGAAGAATTAGATCAGCGTTTAGATGAACTTTTGGATGTAATTCTTTTGACACATGAAGGCTTAGAAAATGCTAAAAAAATCCACAATATTGGAAATTCTAGCATGACAGAGCAGGGTTTTGATGTGGAAGCACATCATGCACTTGCTAGAAAAGTGGCAGAACAGGGTGTTGTTCTTTTGAAAAATGAGAATAATATTTTACCACTTGCAGAGAAAACAAAAGTGGTAGTAATCGGGGATTTCGCTCAGACACCAAGATATCAGGGCGCAGGTTCTTCTTTGGTAAATCCGACAAAAGAACCAGAGAGTATCTTAAATTGCATTAGTGAGTCGGGATTACATATGGTTAGCTTTGCACAGGGCTACAAACGTAATGCGAAGCCAGATGCACAGCTCGTAGAGACTGCTGTAAAAGCAGCTGCAGAGGCAGATATAGTACTAGTTTTTGCAGGTTTAGATGAAATCGGTGAGGCAGAAGGCTTAGATAGAGCACATATGAAGATGGCAGAAGCCCAGAACAAACTCATTGAAACGTTGGCACAGAAATATGACAATGTCATCGTTGTGTTATCCGCAGGTTCGCCAGTTGAAATGCCATGGGCGGATAAGGTGAAGGCTATCGTGCAGGGATACTTAGGTGGTCAGGCAGGAGCATCTGCAGTGCTAAATGTATTGACTGGTAAAGTGAATCCATCAGGACGCTTAAATGAATCTTATCCATACAAATATGAGGATACACCTGCATATGCTTATTATCCTAGCAAAGAACGTAGCAGTGAGTATCGTGAAGGTCCATATGTGGGCTATCGCTATTACACGACAGCTGGAAAAGATGTTCGTTTTCCATTTGGCTTTGGGCTTAGTTATACAACATTTGAATATAGCAATATCACAGCAAATGAGCATGAAGTTCGCTTCATGATTAAGAATACAGGAGATAGAGCCGGTGCAGAAGTAGCACAGCTTTATGTATCCTTAGAATCAGACACTGTATATCGTCCAATGTGTGAGCTCAAAGGCTTCGCCAGAGTAGAGCTTGCAGCAGGAGAAGAAAAAGAAGTTATCATTCCATTTGATGACAAAACCTTCCGTTTCTTTGATATAAGAACCAATACATGGGAAGTAGAAAGTGGTACATATCGTATCCAGATTGGTCGAAATGCGAATGAAATGGAATTAAAGACAGACGTTACCATAGCAGGAACAGTCAAAGAGGGACCATATAACGAGGCTTCATTGCCATCATATTTTGCAGGAAATATTCCAAAAGTCGACAAAGATGAATTTGAAACTTTATACGGAAGCGAACTACCAGACGGAAAATGGGGCGGAGAAATCGGTATCAATGATGCCTTTTGTCAGTTCCATTATGCGAAGAGTGGTCTCTGCCGACTTGTATATAAAGTGCTAAAGGGTCAGCTTGATAAGGCAATGGCAAAAGGTGAGCCAAATCTGGATATTTTATTTGTATATAATATGCCTATCCGCGGTATTTCCCGTATGACAGGCGGTATGGTAAACATGAAGATGGTATACGGAATCACTGAAATCGCGAATGGACATTTCTTTAAAGGTATAGGAAAAGTCATTGGTGGATTCATTAAGGGAGAATAGTTATGGAAGCATTAAAAAAATGGTGGAGCAATTATGAAGAAAAACATCCAAAGGCATCTAAATGGGTGCGTGAAGGTGGACTTTTCTTTATCTTTAGTAATTTAGTAACTGTAGTACAATACGTTATCTACGCATTCCTTCCAAATCTTCTTGGATTGGAGCTTGCAGGAACAGAATGGAGCTGGCCAGCAGTACCGGTAAGTTTGTTTGGAATTGATTTTACATGGAACGCATTAGGGTACGATGTAGTATATGATGCGGCAGGAAATGTAGCCATTGGTGGTGGACTTGGATATCTTATCGCTATGCTGGTAGGTTCTTTCCTTGCACAGGTTATTAATTTTCCTCTTCAGAGAAATATTACGTTCCGAAGTAAAGGAAACCCAGTATATCAGGCAATGTGGTATTTTATCGCATGGGTAGTGATTACTTTTGTGGTAAACTCTATTAACTGTGTATGGGTTGCCGTTGCAGGACATTTTGTTCCAAACTGGTTGTACAATATCGGTTCGACAATGCTCATGGGTGGTATTTCCATGGTAGTATTCTTCTTTGTATTTAAGATTATTTTCCCAGAAGGGGAAGCGAAATAGAATTTGGAAAAAGGGGTTGTCTATCGGACAATCCCTTTTTAGAATCGAACAAAAATATAGAGAATGTTCGTTTTGTCCAAAATTTACGTATGATATAATATATGTATCTTAAACAAGGGGGGAAGGAAAAAGTGAAAATTGTAAAAAAAATCACAAGAAGATTTCTTGCAGGACTTCTGGCTTTGATCATGGTACTTCTTACAGTAGTAATAGTTGTTGCAGTTCCAGCAGCAAACAACTACAAAAACATGGTATCCATGTTCATGGGACAGACAACCTTTACAGCGGAAGGTGGAAGCAATCCACAGTATTTTAAATCGGATTATGCAAGTGCTGAAGAGGTAGACAAGGCAGCAACAGAGCTAAGCGTACAGATTGAGAGAGAAGGTATTGTCCTTATGAAAAATGCGGAAAATGCACTTCCTTTGGCAAAGGGAGCTAAAATCAGCTTGCTTAGTCAGAATTCTGTAGACCTAGTTTATGGTGGCGCAGGTGCAGGTTCTATCGACACATCTCAGGTAGATAATTTAAAAACTGCATTAGAAAAGAGCGACTTCAAAGTAAATCCAACTCTTTGGGATTTTTACGAAACTGGTGCAGGCTCTGCATATCGTAAACAGGTTCCAAATATTATGGGACAGGGACCTTTTGCAGCGAATGAAGTTCCTATGGATGTTTACACAGAGGATGTCATTGCCAGCATGGGTGATTATAACGATGCAGGTATTATCGTAATCGGACGTAGTGGTAGTGAAAGTGTAGACTTACCAGCAGAATACCTGACCTTTACGACTGAAGAAAAAGCACTTATCGAGTTTGCATGTGAGAAATTTGATACAGTAGTGCTGATGCTTAATGTAACAAATGCGATGGATTTATCTGTTTTAGATAATTATGCTATCGACGCATGTATCTGGGTAGGAGCTACAGGTCAGGAAGGTGCAGTAGCCATCGGCGAAGTATTAAATGGTACTGTTAGCCCATCTGGTAATACTGTAGACACATGGAGCTACAAGCCAGCAGAAGCACCGGCAGCAGTAAATATTGGTGATTTTACTATCACAAATAGTGAAGTAGAAAGTGGAAATAAATACATTGTTTACGAAGAAGGCATTTACGTAGGCTACCGTTATTACGAAACACGTTACGAAGATGTTATCTTAGGAAATGAAAAAGCAGAAAACTATAACTATGGTGAACAGGTACAGTTCCCATTCGGATATGGTCTTTCTTATACTACATTTGATTGGACAGATTACAAAGTAGTAGAAAATGTAGATAACTTTACAATTACTGTAACAGTAACAAATACAGGTGCTGTAGCAGGTAAGGAAACGGTACAGATTTACTTACAGAAACCATATACAGATTATGACAAAGCAAACCAACTTGAAAAAGCATCGGTAGAATTAGTTGGCTACGAAAAGACAGAACTTCTTGAACCAAACGCATCAGAAGTAGTAACTGTAATCGTAGAAAAGAATCAGTTAAAGGCATATGATGCTTATGGTTATGGTACATATATCGTAGAACCAGGAAACTACTACCTTGCAGCAGGCGAAAATGCACATGATGCATTAAACAATATCCTTGCAGCTAAAGGTGTAACTTCTGTACAGGGAGACATAGCAAAAACACATCTTTATGTTCAGACAGAATTAGATACAACTACATATGCAACTGCAAAAACAGGCAACACCATCGAAAATCAGATGGAAGATGCAGATATCAAGACATATGATGCAGAGTTTAAGTATTTAAGTCGTAGTGACTGGACAGGTACATGGCCAACTGTTTATGCAGATGGTCAGTGGGAAGCACCAGAAGAATTGCTCAAGGCATTGGAAATCGTCATTACAGAAAAAGAAGATGCTGTAATGCCTGAATTTAATGTAATTAGCGAAGAATATGGTGAACTCAAACTTGCAGATATGATTGACTTGCCATACGATGATCCTAAGTGGGAAGCATACTTAAATCAGTTTGATAAAGATGAACTTTATCAGTACATCAGCCATGCAGGCTATGGAACAACTGCTATCGAAGATGAAGGTGTACCAGGTGTAGTTCACAAGGATGGTCCTGCTGGTATTTCCAGTACATTAGCAGGTGGTAATATTAACTGTATGGGATATCCACCAGCAGTTGTTTTAGCATCTACTTGGAATGTAGATTTGGCTGAAGCAAGAGGTAAATTAGTAGGCGAAGATTCACTCTCTAGTGATGTAACCGTATGGTATGCACCAGCTATGAATATTCATAGAACAGCCATGAGTGGACGTAACTTTGAATATTATTCAGAAGATGGGTTCCTTTCAGGTGTAATGGGTGCAGCAGAAACCAGAAGTTTCCAGGAAAAAGGCGGTGTTGTAACAATCAAACACTTTGCGATTAATGACCAGGAAACAAACCGTATTGGTGGTTCTATGTTCTGTAATGAACAGTCTGCCCGTGAAGTATACTTATTACCATTCCAGATGTGTGTAGAAGATGGAAATGCATGGGGAATTATGAGTAGTATGAACCGTGTTGGCGGACGTTGGATTGGTGGACACGAAGGTATTATGACCAACATGCTCCGTGGAGAATGGGGTTATGAAGGTTTTGTAATTACAGATCAGACGTCTTTTGCATCCTTCAATTATTGTGATATCCGTGAAGGTCTCGTAGCTGGAAATGATATCTGGTTATGTACAGGTCAGGATATGTGGCAATTATCAGAGGAAGAGATGACTGCAACCATTATGACAGCTGCTCGTCAGGCAATGCATAGATATCTTTATGTTATTGCAAATTCTAATGCTATGAACGGTGTAGATAAAGATACTGTAGTGAAAAATGTATTGGCAGGATGGCAGATTGCACTTTACGTGATTGCAGTAGTGATTTTAGTACTAGATGTATTTGCATTTAAAGGTGTACGCAGACTTTGGACAGGAATGAACAAAGCACAGAGATTGGAAGCAAAGGCAACCAAGAAAGCATTAAAAGAAGCAAAAAAAGCTGCGAAAGCAGGAGAACTTAAATAGAATTAATGAAGAGAGTTTCCTAAGCAGGAAACTCTCTTTTGTTTTAATAAGTTTTATTTTTCAAATTTACTAGCAACGCCCTTAAGCATCTCACGAATTGGCAGATTATAAGGACATCTAGGTTCGCAAGCACCACAGTCGATACAAGCGCTAGCCTTGATAGGAGTAGCATCGTAGCGAGCCTGAGCCCAATCTTGTAAACCATATCTGTCATAGTAGCCTTCTAGAATAAAAAGTGCAGAAATGCCAATGCCTGCAGAGCAAGGCTGACAATAGTTACAACGACGACAGAAGTTTGTGCCAAGTGACTGACGAATTTCATCCATTTTAGCAAGTTCTGCTTCGGTAAATGGAGCATCATTTTCTACTGCAAGTAGATTCTGCTCGATTTCTTTTACATCATACATACCAGGAATTACTACGGAAACGTCTGGATTTGCACAGATATAACGGAGAGCAAGTTCTGGATCATCGATGGCTCCACCAGCTAATGGTTTCATTACGATAAAGCCAATGTTTTTTTCTGTACACTTGTGCATAAGCTCTTCGCCCTGGTTTTCGATGATGTTATAAGGGAACATGATGGTTTCCACCCAGTCATACTCGATAGCCTTTTCAAAAATTGCTACTGTATGGCAAGTCACACCAATGTGGCCGATTTTTCCAGCTTCTCTGGCTTCCATAAGTGCTTCCAGTGCACCGCCAGGGGCAACTACCTCATCGAGTTGTTCTGCGGTAGGGTTGTGTACCTGATAAAGATCAATATAGTCGGTTTTTAAATTGTTCAAACTAATATCGATATCCGCAGCCATCGCATCTTTGGAACGAGACATGCTCTTAGTAGCAAGGATAAATTTGTCACGTAACCCTTCTAATGCATATCCCAAGAATTCTTCGCTCACGGTATAGCCACGAGCTGTGTCAATATAGTTGATTCCTTTTTCGGCCATGCTTTGAATTAATGTGCGAGTGGTTTCTTTATCTACCTTTTGAATAGGAATCCCGCCGAAACCGAGGCGAGAAATTTTAAGTCCTGTTTTTCCAAGTGTTCTGTATTCCATAGTACTTCCCTTCTAAGCGAGAGATTTTTGTGTTCACATCGCAAATTGTGTCTTTTTTGTATCATATCATGGTAGAAAAATGGAAGTCAATGTAATATAATAAAAGTGGTGCTTTTTGCAACAATTAAGAGGCAGTAGTAATGGGGTGTAGGTATGAAAGAAAACTTACAAATGAGAAAATTTAAGTGGTTGAAAGGGTTTCTTGCAGCGGCATTGTGTTTCATCTGTATGATGATAGGGGGAAATGTTTACGCAACAGAGCGTAAAACCGTGAAAGTTGCTTTTTTTCCAATGGATGGATACCATACTGTAAACATAGATGGTAGCTATGCAGGAATGGATGTAGAATATTTAGATGTAATTGAGCATTATACCACATGGGATATAGAGTATGTAGTTTGTGATAGTTGGGAAGATGCTTTGGATAAGTTAGCAAAGAAAGAAGTAGATTTGGTGGGCTCTGCACAATATTCGGAGGAGCGAGCAAAAGTCTATGATTATGCAGATATTTCGAGCGGTTATACATTTGGAGTTATTGCTACGAATGCAGGTACAGATGTAGCTTATGAAGACTTTCATGCTATGCAGGATTTTACCTTTGGTATGGTAAAAAATTACGTGCGTAAAACGGAATTCTTGGAATATCTTCTTCACAATGGAATTGAGAATCCTGTGATTGTAGAATATGAGTCTACTGCAGATATGCATGCCGCACTAGAAGAAGGAGCCATTGATGCTTTTGTACATACGTTTACAGAAGTAAGAGAAGGTCAGAGACTGTTAGGAAGATTCGCACCTCGTCCTTTTTATTATATTACATATAAGGGAAATGACGAGTTGGTTCGTGAGTTGAACCAGGCGATTGTAGACTTAAAGATGAATCAGCCCGAACTGGAAACGGAACTGATGAATAAGTACTACTATGATAGATTTGATAAAGCAGTTTTATTAACCACCGAGGAAAAGGCTTATCTGGATGAAAAGAAAGAAATAACAGTAGGATATTTAGATAGTTATTATCCATTTTCTTATGTGAAAGATGGAGAGTTTAAGGGATTAACAAGAGAACTCTTAGAAAGTGGGTTAAACATTACTGGTTTAAAAATTAACTACGTTTTGTTAGAAAATAGACAAGCAGCCAGAAATGCTTTGGAAAATGATGAAATAGATATCTTTGCTTATTCAACGGATAGAGATTTTGTGTTAGACAAGCAAAACTTGAAGGCTATTTGTGATTATGCACAGGTACCTTTGGTTCTTGTAACAAGAATAAATACTAAGAGTGATGATGTCAAAACACTGGCAACGGTTAGTTTCTTAGAGGATGAAGCGAAGAACATGGCACTTTCAGAAGGCATTGAAATAATGACCTTTGAAAGTCAGCAGGAATGTATTGATGCTTTAACAAATAAAGAGATAGATGCAATATTATGCAATGGATATTTTGCAGAGTATTTGATGCGTACTGAGCTTAAGTACAGTAATCTTCAGATTGAAAGTGTGTTAAGTGGGGAGTATTCTATTTCTATTGCCTTAAAGAATAATCAAACAACACTATCGAAGATTTTAGAGAAGACGATTTCAACCATTGATTCAAAGATGATCAATGAATATATGTTGCGAGAAAATACTTATACTATGGTTAGTATTATGGATTTTATCAGAGATAATAGTGTTATTATCATTGGAATTCTGGTGCTTATCATGGCAATAATTATTTTTGTGGTAGCACATATGCTGGCGGATAGCAAAAAAATCCAAAAACTTATGTATAAAGATACTAAGATGGATATTTGGAATCTTAACTATTTTACATATTGGGGTGAACATAAATTACTGCCAGAAAAGAAAAATAAATATGCAGTGGTATATTTGAATCTGTCAAAGTTTCGCCGTTACAATATAGTATATGGCTGGAATGCAGGTGAGTATTTACTGGAGACATTTGTTGATGTGCTTCGTTCTTTTGTTGACGAAGATTTGGAAATTTGTGCGAGAAATCAAGGTGACCGTTTTGTGCTCTTGTTAAACTATAAAGAAAAAGAGGCATTTTTCGAGCGTGTGAAAGGCTTAAAGAATACAGTAGAAGCACGTATACAGCAGAGCACAGGGGATTACATGAAGCTGCAGTTGGGAATCTATTTTATCCCTAATAATGAGATTGATTTAAGACGTGGCATAAATTTTGCAAATCAAGCTTTGGAGTTTGTGGATAGTAATGTTGGAAGCAATATAAAAGTATATGATGACTCACTGCAGGAAGTTATTAAAGAACGCCATGATAGAGAGAAATTATTGGAAAGTGTGGATATCAACAAGGATTTTGTAGCGTTCTATCAGCCAAAGGTCGATATTCGAAACAATAAAATTGTTGGTGCAGAAGCATTAGTTCGTTTTAAGGATCCAACGGACGGAGGAAAAATTAAAGCTCCGTACTTTTTCGTGCCTTATTATGAGCAGACAGGCAGGATTACAGAACTAGATTTATTCGTATGTGAAGCAGTTTGTAAGATGCTTCGAAAGAGAATGGATATGGGACTTTCGGTGGTAACGGTTTCTTGTAATTTTTCGCGTATGCACTTTGTGAAACCAGGTTTTGTAGACCATTTTGAAGCTATATTAGACAAGTATGATATCTCAAAAAATCTCATAGAAGTAGAAGTAACAGAAACTCTGATTATGGAAGAGCTTGATCAGCAAATAGTAATAGAAAATTTCGAACAGATGAAAAATAGAGGAATTCATCTTTCAATTGATGATTTTGGTTCGGGCTATTCTTCACTTGGTATTTTTGAACAGATTCCTGCATCGGTAGTAAAAATGGACCGTTCTTTCTTCTTGAACAAGGACAATCCGGACCGTCAGGTAAAAATTATGCGTGGAATCGTAAGCCTGTCAGAAGAACTAGAAACACAGGTTGTGTGTGAAGGTGTTGAGACACAGAAGGATGTTCATTTGATGGAAGAAATAGGGGCTTATGTTGCTCAAGGATATTATTATTCGAAGCCTGTTCCAGAAGATGAATTTGAAGATA
>JAZURS010000020.1:0-3174 GCA_045606325.1 Agathobacter sp. | reverse complement strand
CTAAGTTAATAACACCAGAATGTTCTGCAAAACATCCACCCAAAGCTACCAGCATAAGGATGCAGGCAAAAAGAATCGTATACTGAACTAATAATAACATTATTTTTTGCCTCCTTCCTTGTTTTCTGCTTTTGCTAATGCAGTATTCATCATCATTTTAAGGAATCCCACAAAACCGCAAAGGTAAATAATAATTGCCGCAATCAAATCAGAAATTTGTGAACAATAAATCGATAAGTCTACATGTGCTCCACCATCACTAATATGCTGAATAAAGAAGGATGCAAATATCGTTCCGATTGGGCTTAAGCCTCCGAGGAACGCAGCGGCAATACCATTAAATCCCATTCCTGGAACAGAAGATATCGTTACCTGCCACTGTTCGATGTCTGTAAGGTAAAGGAAAGATGCACCTAAACCTGCCAACGCACCGCTGATTGCAAGAGAAAGAATAATATTTCTCTTTTCTGCCATACCACAATATTTTGCAGCATTCTTGTTGTTACCAGTTGCCTTTAATTCATAACCAAATTTCGTTTTTTCCATAACCACCCAAACGATGATTGCAAAAATAACTGCTAATGGAATCGCAATTCCCACATATTTATTATTAGAAAAAACCTGTTCCAATCCCACACTTGGCAAAATAGCCAATTTTCCTTTTGCCTTCAAAGTATAGGTGTAAGCACTGGATGGATCCTTTGCTCCCGTAAGTATCATGTTCGTAATGTACAAACCTATCCAGTTTAACATAATACCAGAAATAACTTCGTTTACATTAAAGTAAGCTTTCAATAAACCTGTAATAGCACCCCAAACAGCTGCTACAACCGCTGCCAATAACATACATGGCAACCAGCCAAGACCTAATACAAGTGCCCCATAAAGTGCTGCACATGCACCCACTACATACTGTCCTGCTGCACCAATATTGAACAAGCCTACTTTATAAGAAAAGAGTACGGATAACGAGCACATAATCAGTGGCGCTGTTTTTACCAATGTAGTTCCCATGTGCTTCATCTGAATATTTGCCTTACTATAACTGAAGAAGTTCTGAGCAACCGCCAAAATAGCTTCACCAGCTCCACTTGGCTCAATCATCAGGAGCACTAAATACCCTACAAACATACCTGCCAGGATACAGATAATAGAAGTAAGTAATGTTTGTACTGCTGAATTTTTTAATATTTTCTTCATTACTTAACCTCCTTTCTCTTGGCACCTGCCATGTAAAGACCTAATTCTTCCTGTGTAGTAGTCTTTGGATCAAACTCGCCTACGATTTCACCTTCGTACATAACAAGAATTCTATCTGGCACATCCATAACTTCGTCTAATTCCAACGAAACTAAAAGAACTGCTTTTCCTGCATCACGCTGGGCTACAAGCTGTTTGTGAATATATTCAATCGCACCTACATCCAAACCACGGGTTGGCTGTACGGCAATTAAAACTTCTGGATTCTTATCAATCTCACGTGCAATGATTGCTTTCTGCTGATTTCCACCAGACATACTACGCGAAATAGTGATAGGTCCCTGACCAGAACGTACGTCGTACTGTTCAATCAAACGTTCTGCATTCTTACGAATATTTTTTCTCTTTAAGAAACCAAATTTATTGGTAAACTCTGGTTCAAAATATCTCTGGAGCACCATATTGTCTTCCAAAGTATAATCCAATACCAAACCATGTTTATGTCTGTCTTCTGGAATATGACTAAGACCAGAAGTATTTCTTTCTCTAATAGAAGCTTTGGTAATATCTTTTCCGCAAAGCTCTACTTTTCCTGAAACAAGAGGCTCAAGACCTGTTAAACCGTATACTAATTCAGTCTGACCATTACCGTCAATTCCTGCGATACATACGATTTCTCCTGCTTTTACCTGGAATGAAACATCTTTTACCGCATTGTTTTTATGCACATTTGAAGCAACTGTTACGCCTTCTACATTTAAAAGCACATCTCCAGTTTTAGATGGTTTCTTTTCTACATGGAAGTTTACATCACGACCAACCATCATTGCAGATAATTCTGGAATACTGGTTTTTGCAGTTTCTACTGTTCCAATATATTTTCCTTTACGGATAACGGTACAACGGTCAGCTACTTCCATAATCTCTGCAAGCTTGTGTGAAATAAAAAGAATACTCTTTCCTTCAGCTGCAAGATTTTTCATAATCTGCATAAGTTCCGCGATTTCCTGTGGAGTAAGTACTGCAGTTGGTTCGTCAAAAATCAAGATTTCATTATCGCGATAAAGCATCTTTAAGATTTCTGTACGTTGCTGCATACCTACTGTGATGTCTTCAATGATGGCATCCGGATTTACATGTAATCCATATTTTTCGGATAACTCCATTACTTTTTGTCTGGCTTTTGATTTTTCAAGAAAACCATTCTTTGTAGGCTCTACACCCAAAATAATATTTTCTAAAACAGAAAAGCATTCTACAAGTTTGAAGTGCTGATGCACCATACCGATACCCAAATCATTAGCATCATTAGGATCTTTAATCTTTACCTCTTTTCCGTCTTTTTTTATAACACCTTCCTCTGGCTGGTATAAACCAAATAGCACACTCATCAAAGTAGATTTACCTGCACCGTTTTCCCCCAACAGTGCATGGATTTCACCTTTCTTCAACTGAAGTGTGATATTATCATTTGCTATAATTCCAGGGAATTTTTTTGTGATGTTCAACATCTCTATTGCATAGGTCTGTTCCAAAACGAATCCCTCTCTCTCATTTATTTTCATTTATTTTAAACATGAAAATCTTTCTTTCAAAAAAGGGCAGACATGTTTGTCTGCCCTTTTGGCATCTAACTTATTATTTTAAGTTGCCAAGCCATTCAACTTTAATCTTTTCAACTGTTGGTTCTTTGCTGATGTCGTTTGAAACTTTGATTGTTCCATCGAACATAGCTTTTACAAGAGCTTTGTAATCATCCTGAGAGAATCCATCGCCCCACTGAGTTGTTTCGATTGGAAGCTGTACATAGTTAGCTTCTACATCATCACCAGATACTAAACCTAATGTAGCAATCTTGCCTGCATATTTATCCCAGTTGCCATTTACGAGTACATCTGTAAGTGTATCATATGTTGTTGGGTAAAGACCTTTCATAGCAGATGTTACTGTAAGACCTTCGCCATATTTACCATC
>JAZURS010000019.1:0-11712 GCA_045606325.1 Agathobacter sp. | reverse complement strand
CATCTGGAGTAAGCATGTAATAAATATTATTATCAATTCCTTTGAATGAGAAGCATGGACCAGCTTCATTTCCTTCTGCCGTGTGGTTAAATACAACGTCCAGAATAACCTCGATTCCATTCTTTTTCAAATCGTAAATTAGTCGTTTCAATTCTTTTCCTTCTACGTTATGCTCTTCACCAGAAGCATATCCGGTATTCGGTGCAAAGAAAGAAACTGTATTATAACCCCAGTAGTTATAGAGCTGTACTCCATCTACCACGCGGGCATTTTCCATTTCGTCGAATTCAAAAATAGGCATCAGTTCCACTGCATTAATTCCCAAATCTTTTAAGTATGGGATTTTTTCTCGCAAGCCCTGGAAAGTTCCTTTTGCATCTACTTTTGAAGAATTATCTTTTGTATATCCACGTACATGAGTTTCATAAATAACTAAATCCTCAATTGGTGTATTTAACTGACCTACTTCACCCCAGTCAAACTCGCTCTTTACAACACGCGCATGATATTCAAAATCTTTACCGTCCTTTGGTCTTTCACCCCAGTGACGCTGCCCAGTTACTGCACGTGCATATGGATCTAAAATAACGTTTTCTTTATTGAAAAAGATACCTTTTTCTGGTTTGTTTGGACCATCAAAACGATATGCATATTCAAAATCCTGAATCTTAATATCATAAACCAAAATAGAATACGTATCACCGATTCGATATTCCTCTGGAATAGGGATTACTACCTTTGGTTCTTTACCATGTGGCTCATATAATAATAATTCTGCACCAGTTGCACCATGTGAGCTAATAGTAAAACTTACTCCGTTCTTAGTTTCGAAAGCCCCTCTCATACGATAAAAACCAGGTCTTACAAGATAACCATTTATTTCCTGTAAGGGGCAGAGAATTGCACCTTGCAAACCGTCGGATTCACCCAACTGCTTCTTGGTATTTACAACCATATTTGTATTTACTTTTTCTGCTTTGTTATTTACACGCCATTTCATTTAAGTCTATTTCCTTCAAGTTAATATTTTTATTCCACAGTCTCAACCAAAAGATTTCCCTCTTCGTCAAAAAAGACGCCGCTGTATTCTTTCGAATACTGATTCATTCTATCCAAAATCACACTCGCCTTTTCGCCCTCTGCTATCATAGGCTGGAAATCATTATAAGTGTCGTGACTGCTCAATCTGCTTGGAATAATTTTAGCAGTAATATCTGTCTGTAATTCTCCATCTATAAATGTAAAGGTTTGTTGATAAACCGCGGTGTCTTTGTCGGCAGGGTTTCGGTTTGCTCCAAAACTAAAATTACCCAAACTATAGATAATTATTTTTCCATTGTACTCCTCAACACCTTGTAATACATGTGGATGATGTCCTACCACCAAATCTGCTCCAGCATCAATTAGTCGCTTTCCTAAATCTCTCTGGTAATCCGTTGGATAATGGTCTCCCTCAATCCCCCAGTGACAGCAGGCAATTACCAAGTCTGCCCCTTGGTTTTTGGCTTCTGCTACACCTTCTAACAAGTAATGATCTCTTGAAGTAGTGCTCGCCGTAATGCTGGCAGAAACCATCGCCACCACCATTCCTTCATCTGTTGTGTAATAAGAAATAGTATCGTTAATTGCATACAAGATACCTGCTGCATCTAATGCGTTCTTTGTATCTACCAAACTCTCTGGACCATAATCCGCTGAATGGTTATTTCCCAAAGAAACGGCTTCGACAGAACTCGATGTCATGATCCCCGTGTACTCTGGTTTCCCTTTTATATTATATGTTTTTTCTACTCGATTCTCCGCATTTGATAATACACATTCCAAATTAATAAGTGTCAAATCATCTGCTTCAAAGACTTCCTTAAAGTTCTGGAAGAAATATCCCTCGCCATTTGAATCATAGTAACTATGAAAAGAACCTGAATATCCGTGCATTTGCAATGCACCAAGCGAACAATCTCCTGTCGCAGTAATCGTAACTGTCGTCACTACAGGTTCTGGCTCCGTCTCTGTTTCTACTTCAGTAGTGCTTTCTGTTTCTACTTGTAAGCCTTCCTCGATAGCAGGCTCTCGCCCCTCATCTGCTTTACCACAGCCGGCTAAAAACAACACCGAAATTAATAAAGCTATGACCTTATAAATATTTTTTCTCATAAGGTACCTCTCATTTTATTTTTGTAATATATCCACTAAATGTCCACTTGCGCCAAGCAAATCTGCTCGTTCACAGGTAGCCAAATGATACTGAATAAAATACTGAAACTCTTCCTCATCCAAAGCATTTAAAAATGGACGAATATAATTTGCTGGCCCATCAGCCGCAATAATTTCCAATCTTGTTAAACCTACTTCTTGGTTTAATTCCACGATATCTTCTGTACGCACAAAACTATATAACTCGTTTGCTTTCTTTGTACAGTGGAAAGCGTCATCCAGCATACCTGTTTCCACACCTTCCTTGATATGACGTTCTTTGATTGCATACGTGATGACACTATACTCATTCATAATATATGCCACCAAAATTTTGCCACCAGGTTTTACTACTCGCTTGGCTTCAGAAAGCGCCTTCTGTTTCTCTTCTTTTTCATGGAGATGATACATTGGCCCAAACACAAGAACTACATCAAAGGTATTATCCTCAAAGCGCTTTAGTTTCATAGCGTTTCCTTGATATGCCTTTACTGAACTTCCTTTTGCCTTTAATCTTGCTAAATTATGCTTTACCAATTCTACTGCAGTCACGTCATAACCTTCTTCTGCCAAAGGCACACTATAACGACCTGTAGCCGCTCCTACATCAAGAATTTTTATCTCAGATTTAGGCATCGTTTCTTCTAACTGATTCAGATACTTATGCAGATATTTCATGGAAGTAATAAATTCCACCTGTCCATGTCTGGAATCCAAACGCTTTTCTTCATTAAATTTGTTGTAATATAACTCTAACTCCGTCAATTTAATCCCTTAATTTCCTTTTTGTTTTCATACATCGATAAATCTGCACGATGTCGGATATCTTCCATATTTTCATCCTGCTGCGCATCATATGTTGCAAAACCACATGCAATACCGAATCCACTTTCTGGATGATCCAAAAGATAATGAGCAATCGCCAATTGTAAGTCAGCTCTTTTCTTCTCAATCTGGGCTTCTGAAATGCCTCTTGTAAGAATACAGAACTCATCTCCTCCGATACGATATAATTTTCCAAGTTCGCCAAAGATCTGTTTGATCATCTCTGCTGCTTCAAAAATATATGCGTCACCTGCCTTATGGCCTTTGGTGTCGTTACATTTCTTTAAATCATTTAAGTCAAATCCAATCAGTTGTACGCCAGATAAATCTGTTATCTCACTAACATCTTCTGTATACGCATTACGATTGTAACAACCTGTTAGTAAATCCTTAACTGCCATTTCTTTGATTAATTCCATCTTCTGTTCTTCCTGGAGTTTTTCGCGAGCCACACGTGTCGTTTCTAAACCAAGAATAATCGCATAGAATAGGAAACCAAATTTTGCTATCTTTTCTGCAGTCATAACATTCGTATAGTATGAACTCATATCCACCACAGCTGTGATGACAAGCACCAACAAACCTACAATATTAATCGCAACTTTTTTGATATTTCTTCTAGCAACAATCGCCTGAATAATTGCATAGAATAAATAGATAAGAATCAGTACAATACTTCCCATCGTAAAATAAGAAGTCTGTTTTACTCCTGCAATTCCGGTAAAATGAAGAGCCTGACCAATTACGGTTTCTAATACAATATATGTAGCTACGATCTTATAAAAGTATTTATCCTCTACTTCCAAGAATGCTCTAAAATAGAGAAGTGCAGGTAGGCACATGGTCATAAGACAAGTAAATGCCAAATAAGACATGAATGCTCGATTTTCGAACATGAAAACTGCAAACTGTGTTTCACCAAAGTTCCAAATACCAAATATGATTGCAAAAAGTCCCAAATAAAGAACTTCTCTTTGTGTATTTTCTTTTGAAAATACTGCAAACCAATAACCCGCCAAGGCAATACCGATGATAATAATAGAAGCAGATAGAACAAGTTCTACTGGAGCACCTTCCATAATACTATGGTAAATTTTTACAGTATTACTTAACTCAAATACTGGCACCTGTTTTGTCTGGTCCGGATATGCCTGAGATAATTTCACTGTTAGCTCTACATCTTCCGCAGGAAGTGTGATAACATTCCACTTCGCTCCAGGTGTGCGCCCAAATATCGACTCTGCCTTTTCCAATGAATAAATCAGTTCATCTTCAATATACACAAACACTTCCTGATGATTTGTATAAAACATCAAGGTATTATTTGTTTCATCTATTTGTTCCAAATTTAAATAATAAATTTCTGATGCTTCGTCAATAACTTCGACACGTTCCGCTTCGACAATCTGGTTTTCTCCCTCCATGCTAGGATTATATATCTTATCTGGGGTGATATGAAAACCAACGATACAAAGAACAGTAAATATTAAAAGGAAAATTGAAACCCATCCTTCTTTACGTCTTAATCTCATTCTTACCTCATTTCTGTGCTGAATGTATTGTTACTCAGTATCTATTATATTATAAAATGGCATATATTGGAATGCACACATTGTATTTTTTCACGAACTTAAACTATTGTTGAAGTATTACAAATGTATTATAATGGATAAATATTAGAAATACAGAAAGGACATAAAATTATGTACGACAGATGGTCATTAGACGTGCTCTACTCTGGTTTTGATGATCCAAAATTTCAGAGTGAGTTTAAACAATTAGATGAATTTGTTGAAAAATTCAAAAACACAGCTGAAAATCTCGGCTCTAAAGACGAAAGAACTACTACCAAGGAAGCATTGACTTTATTAGAGGAATCACAGAAGGCCTTTGGTCGCCTGATTAACTATTGCGCCCTCCGCCAAAATGCCGACACCAATGATGGAGACAGTGTTTCTTATTTAGGTCGTCTGATTCAAAAAAACAATGAAATCACACCATATACGACTGCTATTGAAAAGTATTTAGCTTCTCTCAATGATTTGGACACTGTAATTGGTGATGACGAAATGTTACAGGACTATTCCTACTATCTCCATGAAATGCAAAAGAAAGCCAGATACATTTTAAGCGAAGAAGTAGAAACTGCTCTCGGTGCAATGGATATGAGCGGCGGAAATGCTTGGAGTGATTTACAGGGATATCTCACTTCTTCTGTAAAAGTAGATTACAAGGGAGAAACTACTACCCTTTCTTCTATTCGCAACATGGCTTATGATGCAGATCCAGAAGTCCGTAAAAGCGCTTATGAAGCAGAAATTGCCGCTTATGATAAGATAAAAGATGCTATCTGCTTCTCATTAAACAGTATCAAAATGCAGGACTTAACCGAATGCAAACTTCGTGGACATGCCTCTCCATTGGACAAAGTATTATTTAATTCCAAAATGCAGCGTGCTACTTTAGACGCTCTACTTTCAGCTATGAAAGAATACATGCCAAACTTCCATAGCTACCTTCGTGCTAAAGCTGAAAGTTTGGGTCATAAAAATGGACTTCCTTGGTATGACTTATTCGCTCCTATGGGCAAGAGTGACAAGAAGTATTCTGTAGAGGAAGCAAAAGCATATCTTATGAATATTTTCGAAAAGGAAAATCCTCAGTTAGCAAAAATCGTTGACCGTGCATTCGAAGAAAACTGGATTGATTTCTTCCCTCGTGAAGGAAAAGTCGGCGGTGCATTCTGTGCAGGACTTGATTCTGAAAAAGAGTTCCGTGTTCTCACAAACTATGATGGTTCTATGAGTGATATCGTTACTCTCGCTCACGAACTTGGACATGGATACCATGACTTTATGATTTTCGAAAACAGACCATTAAATATGCAATACTCTATGCCTGTTGCAGAAACTGCTTCTACCTTTAATGAAAATATTGTTGTAAATTATGCAATTAAACATGCAGAAAGCGACGACGAAAAGCTTGCTTTATTAGAAGGCCAGCTTAGTGATGTAACACAGATTATCTGTGACATCTACTCTCGTTTCTTGTTTGAATCCAAGGTAGTAAACAACCGCTCTGAAAACTTCATGTTTGCAGACGAGCTTTGCAACATTATGTTAGAAGCACAGAAAGAAGCCTACGGCGATGGTTTAGACCACGATGTCCTTCATCCATACATGTGGGTATGTAAAGGTCACTACTATAGTGCAGGACTTGGTTTCTACAACTTCCCATATGCATTTGGTGGATTATTTGCCCGTGGACTTTATGCTAAGTTCCAGCAGGAAGGACCAGCATTCCTCGAAAAATATAACTACATGTTAAAGGAAACACCAGTAAGAAGTGTAGAAGATGTAGCTAAGATTTGCGATATTGACTTAACCAGCAAAGATTTCTGGCTTATGAGTCTTCACTCATATGATGAGGCTATTGCCCAGTACAAAGAACTAACGAGATAGTTTAGAAAGTAGGTTTTCTAATTACTACGAAAATCGGATGCTGTATATATAAAAATAAAGACACGCTTTCGCTCTTAGCGTACTAGTTGCGTTACTTAATGAGCAGACCACTTACTTGTGGGATGCGAATTTAGTAACGTAACGAGCTCACTAGGAGCGAAAGTCGTGTTTCGTATAATAGATATGGCTATTTCCTTTTTCGTAGAATTTATATAAACTTTTTCTTGGCTAAATCGTTACTAAAAGATGACCGATTTATCTTCACCCATCGCTGGTACATGTTTGAATTCGTATTTGTTACCATCCTCATCACGAACATATCCATTGAATTCGCCAAATACGATAAAGTATTCAATGTTGATTACTGGTAATGCATGTGTAACCATATCAAATACCTGGAATAATTCAAAGTCGAGATTTACCATATCATGTTCGTCCTGAATATGCCAACGAGCATGTCCATCGAATTCGATGGTTGGTTTATCCTTGGTAAATTTTGCTGGTGGAAGGATGCTGACTTCGTCTTCAAACCAAATCAGGTTTTCATTATATTTTTCTGGTTCTACCGTCTGATTTTCTGTAAGGTTTAATGCAAAGAAAATTTCCTTTCCATCCTTCATCATTTTACCCATAAAGGTGGCCCAGTCATAGTGCATCTCGCGTGGATAATAACCTCTGTGATCATCAATGATAGCTGTACTGTTATCATCGGTTTCATAAGTCTTTCCATTAACGGTTACATATCCCTTTGCTTGGAAAAAGTCCTTCTGTGTGTACAATGGACGATAACGTTCTTCCGGATTAGCGAACGGAATCGAAACTACACTAGGTTTAGAAATTCGTGTCAATTCGACATTATAATCGATCGTACCATCTTTGCCTTCAAAGAATCCATCTACATTTGCTTTTCCATCCTGGAAATTATTTACATAGTGCACACGAAGTTTCTTTCTCTGTGCATGTGTAATACTTCCATTGATTAAGTTTGGAGCAATCACTGCTTCTGGAGATGTAAGCGTCTCCTGCCAGCGATACAGTTTTCTCATACGCTGATCATAGAACAATGTTAATGCGACACCAAACAAACCCATGTTACAAACAGCCGTGAGCATATATCCTTCTCTTAAATGCACTTCTGTTGCTTCCCAAAGAGTAAGTCGGATTGGGTTTAAGAAATCCGGTGCATCTGTAGGATTTTTGATGCTCAAGAAATCCATAGTTTCAAACTCTTTGTCAAAAGTTCCAAACACGCACTTTCCATCTTCCACCAAATTCTTTGGCGTAGGTACACTTCTACGTTTCTGTGAAATAAACTTACTAAACTCCCCCATTTTTTATCCCCCTTTTATTCTATTATTTCATCTTCTCCACAACTGCTTCCAGTTTTTCACATAAACCTTTTGCTGTTTCATAATCATTTTCTTTTAAACACTTCTCAATTCGAGTTTCGATATCCTTCTTTAACTGCTCCTGTTCCAGATAGTCCTTTTCAAAATGATTCTCATAAATCATCTTGCGGAAGGAACGCGTACGCATTTTTCGAATGGATTTGTCTTCTACAAATAGAATATAATCCACACAATTTGCGATGGTGTAAAAATCATGAGACACCATCAGCACAGTTCCCTTATACTCTGCAATCGCCTTTTCCAAAGCAATCTGCGAATAGGTATCTAAATGACTGGTTGGTTCATCCAAAAGCAGAAGATTCGCTTTTCCTGCAGCAATTTTTGCTAATTGTAATAAATTCTTTTCCCCACCAGAAAGTTGCTCAATTGGCGCACTCAGCATATCTACTTCAAAATAATAATCCTTTAAATACTCCGCAATCTCACCATGTGTTTCAAATCCAATCTCTTCAAACTCCTCATAAATCGTATTGGATTCCTTTAGCATTTCTCCATGAATCTGAGACAAAAAGCCAATCTCTACATCCTCTGCAATGGATATAAAGGATTTGTTGTTTCTATAAATATCTCGAAGCAAAGTTGTTTTTCCTGTTCCATTTGGGCCTACGATAGCAACCTTTTCTCCTTCTTTGATTTCAAAACGAACATTTTCCAAAAGTGTATCTTCATAAGTTATCGTATAATCCTCAACTCGAAGAACCGTTCTCTTCTCTGTTGGGAGTTCTTCGGTTGGTTCTATGAGACCCTGTGGCATGTCCTTTTCTTCTGCAACAACCATATCTTCCTCAAATATCGGAAGCTGTATCTTAGGCTGGCGTAGGTTTACAAATGGCGCTTTGATTCGTCTTGCTTCCAAACGTTCCAAATAAGAAACACGGGCGTGAAGTGCCTTTCCTCTCGAAGCACTTGTTACCCTGGTAGCATTTGCTCGTAGCTTGTCTACGATTTTCTGATTACGCTCTATCTCTGCCTGCTCTTTTGCAACCTGTTCCTGTAACTCTACTTTTTTTGCAAGAAGTGTAAAATTATATTCCACAAAACTTCCATCAAATTCCTGAATGTCTGCATCTTCTAAATGCAGGATTTTGTTGAAGCAATGATTTAATAAAAAGCGATTATGCGTGATTGCAAGTATGGTTCCCTTATAAGAATTTATCAGACTACGAAGCCCATTTAAATTATCAAAATCCAGGAACACATCTGGTTCATCCATAATCAACAGATTTGGCAGAAGAAGCATCTGTTTTACTACCTGAAGTAATTTGTACTCACCGCCACTAATCGCAGAAATTGGTAAGTTTTCTGTATGGGTAAGACCTGCTGTTTTCAGCTGTTTTTTAATATTACTTTCGTAGTTATCCCCATCGATGGCTGTAAACTCATCCAAAAGTGCCTGGTACTTTTCCAAAAGCACTTCCATATCATCAAAGTTTGTTTCCATCTCCTTGCAAACTTCTTCATTCTCTTTTTGAATGCGAACAAAGTCTTCTGCCAGAAAGTCGAAAACGGTTATTTCTCTATCTTTTTCTTCTTTCTCATACTGACTGACATATCCCACTCTGCCTTCCATCTCACGGATGATCTTGCCATCATAAAGATACTTCTCATCATTCAGCAAAATATCCACAAGTGTCGTCTTTCCTGTACCATTACTACCGATAAGCACCGCGTGCTGCCCATCTTCAATTGTAAAAGATACTTCTTTATATAAGTCTTTTTCTGGAAATGCGTAGGATAGTTTTTCTACTTTAATCATCAAATTTCTCCGTTTTTTGAAAGCCTATTCTTGGCTCTCCATCTTCCAAATAAATGGTCCCACATGGAGTAAAACCACATTTTTTTAACATATTCTGCATGACATAATTATCTGCATGTGTGTCAATTTTTATATTCTTATACTGTGCGCTTGCCCAATTCATACAAAAGGAGCCCGCACCTTTGACCAACCCAGAAGATGCAATACGATGTACCACTGCGTAGTCTTCTTCATTCAACCACTTTCCATCATATATTTTTGCATAGGTTGGATCTTCTTCATGTGCAAAATAAAACACCGCTGCAATCTGTTCTTCTTCCATACACAGATAGTGTTTCCCTGCTAAAATATCCTTTTCTATCTGTTCTCTGGTTGGCTTATTATCTTTCCATTGGTTTGGATTATTATGCTCTGCCATGAATCTTCTGGCATAAGCATAAACCTCCATCACCTGATTTAATTCTTCTATTCGAGTCTTCCGTATTACCATACTCGATTCCTTTTCTATTTTTTCTCTGCTTTCTGTTTTTCGTTCCATTCATCTATAAATGCAACTACTTCCTTATCCTGATACTGTGCGTATACAAATACCGAAACAGCTAAAAGAATAGCTGCGATAAGCGCTGTCATACGTACACCAAACTGCGTTGGATAATTATCTGTCGCACCTAAATACATGGTGTAAGAAACAATTACTGTAACTCCCGCCTGTGCAACCTTGTTACAGAACTGACGTGATGCTACAAACATACCTGTGTGATCCACACCTGTTTTGATACGATCATATTGTGCCATATCTGCAAATGCAGATGGTGGTAAAATATTTGTACAAGCAATTGGGAATGCTACGCCAACACCAATCAAAAATGCTGCTACCACAGAACCTAACTGTGCACCTTCACCTGCAAGGGAAGCAATAAATCCAGGTCCAATAGGCTGAGTTCCAAAGAAGTTTGCAATTGGTTCATAGAAGTAGATTCCAAGATAAATCACTACATAACTAATACATGCGCCTAAAAGCAATGGCTTCTTACCAACCTTACGAACTAATTTATTTACTAGTGGATATGTACAAATACCTACTACAATACTAATAGCTAATACAATAGTTGCAAAACTTTCATTTAATCCTAAAAGTGTATCAATATAGAAGAGCAACGCACCATTAAAGAATGCAAACCCTGCCTGCATAATTAAATAACCAATGGTCATGATTACAAAGTGCTTATAAGAAAAGGCTGCCTTAAAACTTTCCAGCATAGGTACTTTTTTCGTTGTATAAGTTTCAATATAGTCTTCTTCTTTCACGATATAGGCAGGAACAATACAACAAATCGCACCGATAACTGCAAATACACCAAGCGCAATTCTCCAAGCGGTAATTGGTTCCATACCATTTCCCTTAAATACACTTACCATAACAGGAAGCACATAAATTACTGCACTACCAAGTACAAACATCAAAGAATTTAAAGTAAAGAAAAATACTCTTTTCTTTGTATCTGTAACAATCTCCTGCTGAAATGCATTAAATGGCACATTATAAAACGTTGAAAATAAATAATATAAGAGAAGCATCGCTGCTACCCAAACAATATTTATGGTACTTACTTCTCCTGACGGAGGAAAGAAAATCAAAAGACAAACCAATGCATAAGGAATCGCCGACCACTTCATAAATGGTAGTCGTCGCCCACCTTTTGCTTTGCAGTTATCACTAAGCCCCGCTACCCAAGGGTCTGTAATCGCATCAAAAAATACACCAAATCCGCGAAGCGTTCCCATCATACCTGCTGGAATGAGAAGTGGTAATCCTGAGGATGGCGTTACGTTAAAGAATTTTAAAGTATAAGTTACAATAAGACCGCTTAAAATTGCTCTAGCAAAATCGCCAAGACAAATCCCAAGCATCTGCGCTGTGGTTAATTGTTTTTTCATTTTGTATCTCCTTTATTTTACCCACTGTTAAAATTTTTCTCTCAACAGTTTTTTGTATAATTGTGATTCTTCTCCCATTGGTCCATGTGCAGACTTTTCAAACCAGATTAAATCTTTATCTGGTGCCTCT
>JAZURS010000018.1:0-13316 GCA_045606325.1 Agathobacter sp. | reverse complement strand
CTTGTTGCTGACCTTGAAGAAATGGGACTCCTTGTAAAAGTAGAACCACATTCACACAATGTAGGTACACATGACAGATGTGGTACTACAGTAGAACCAATGATTAAACAGCAATGGTTCGTTAAGATGGATGAAATGATTAAACCAGCAGTTGAAGGCGTTAAGAACGGAGAAATCGAACTCCTTCCAAAACGTATGGACAAGACATACTTCAACTGGACAGACAATATCCGTGACTGGTGTATTTCTCGTCAGCTTTGGTGGGGACACAGAATCCCAGCTTACTACTGTCCAGAATGTGGAGAAATGGTAGTAGCTCATGAAAATCCAAATACCTGTCCAAAATGTGGACACGCTGGTATGGATCAGGATCCAGATACACTTGATACATGGTTCTCATCTGCACTTTGGCCATTCTCTACTTTAGGTTGGCCAGAAAAAACAGAAGATTTGGATTATTTCTATCCAAATGATGTCTTAGTTACAGGTTACGACATTATTTTCTTCTGGGTTATTCGTATGATATTCTCTGGTTACGAACAGATGGGTAAAGCTCCATTCCATACAGTATTATTCCATGGTTTGGTTCGTGACTCACAGGGGCGCAAGATGAGTAAATCACTTGGTAATGGTATCGATCCATTAGAAGTTATCGATAAGTATGGTGCAGATGCACTTCGTCTTACACTTATTACAGGTAACGCACCAGGTAACGATATGCGTTTCTACTGGGAAAGAGTAGAAGCTTCTCGTAACTTTGCAAATAAGGTATGGAATGCATCTCGTTTCATCATGATGAATTTAGAAGGAATGGAAATTACAGAACCTGCATTAGATGAACTTCATGCAGCAGATAAATGGATTCTTTCTAAGGTAAATACATTAGCAAAAGATGCTACTGAAAATATGGATAAATACGAACTTGGTATCGCAGTACAGAAAGTATACGACTTCATCTGGGATGAATTCTGTGACTGGTACATCGAAATCGCAAAGGTCCGTACTTACAAGAAGGACGAAGACCCAGCATCTGCAAATGCAGCACTTTGGACACTTAAGACTGTACTTACAGAAGCGCTTAGACTTCTTCATCCATATATGCCATTCATTACAGAAGAAATCTTCTGTACACTTCATCCAGAAGAAGAAACGATTATGATGGCAAACTGGCCAGAATACAAAGAGGAATGGAACTTCCCTGCAGAAGAAGCAGCAATTGAACATTGTAAGGATCTCGTAAAGGGTGTTCGTAATGTTCGTAGCGAAATGGATGTTCCACCTTCAAGAAAAGCAAAACTTTACATTGTATCAGAAGATGATGCTTTATGTGCTACATTTGATGCAAACAAAGAAGTATATGTAAATCTTGCATTTACAAACGAAATTGCAGTTCAGAGTGATAAATCTGGAATTTCAGATAACGCTGTTTCTGTAGTGATTCCGGGTGCAGTAGTTTATCTTCCATTAGAAGATTTGGTTGACTTTGAAAAAGAAAAAGAACGTCTTATGAAAGAGAAAGAAAAATTAGAAAAAGAGCTTGCTCGTTCTAAGGGAATGCTTTCGAATGAACGTTTCTTAAACAACGCTAAACCAGAAAAGGTTCAGGAAGAGAAAGATAAACTTGCAAAATACGAACAAATGATGGCGCAGGTAGAAGAACGTCTTGCGCAGATGTAGTTGAAAATGCTATAATTTTAAAGAATATAGCATATTTTATGGAGAGATAATGGAAATCGTATTAAAGAAAGAACCGAAGATAAGAATTTCATATGATGAGATGGAAGCTTATTTGATTCTTCCATCGCCTTTGACGCCGGATGAGGAATACGAATTCAATGATGTTATGGAAAAAGTACATGCATCTGGAGTTAAGATAGGTATTGACGAGACCAAAATCTCTGCCATGATTAATGAGCGATATTTTGATCGTGAATGTTTGATAGCAAAGGGCATCGACGTCGAAAACGGCGTTGATGCGTACTTTGATTTCAATTTTGATACAAACTTCAATAAAGTACCTAGTCGTCGTGAAGATGGTACGGTAGATTATTGGAGTATTCATACCGTAGAACTGGTAGAAGAAGGACAGGTGATTGCTACTTATAATGAGCCTGTAGATGGTTCTAATGGTATGACGGTTAAAGGAAAACTTTTGATTGCAAAGAGAGGCAGACCACTTCCTCCGCTTACAGGAAAGGGGTTTGACCGATCAGAAGATAATAAAACCTACACGGCTACCATGACAGGTAAAATTGAAATGAAGAACAACCGTATCATGATTTCGGATGTTCATGAAGTGCATGGAGATGTAGGTTTAAAAACAGGAAATATTGATTTCCGTGGAGATGTTATTATTCACGGAAATGTTCCGACAGGGGCTGTTATTCGTGCAACAGGTTCTGTTACAATTGATGGAACAGTAGAAGGCGCTTTGATTGATGCGAATAAAGATGTCATTATACGTGGTGGTATGTTAGGTGCAAACAGAGGAACTGTTATTACAAGGGGAAATTTAACTGCTAAGTTCTTGGAATACGCCAAGGTAAAGGCACATGGTTCCGTTACTACAGATTCCCTGATTAACTGTAAGGTTACAGCATATGAAAAGGTCTTCTTAAGAGGAAAACATGCGAGTGTTGTAGGCGGCGTAATACATGCAGCTACAGGTGTAGAGGCGTTTAATTTTGGTAACGAATACGGTGTAAAAACAGAGATTTACGTAGGCGTAAACTTAGAAGTAAAGAAACAAATTACGTATCATGAAAACTGTATTATAGAAGCACAGGACATGATAGATAAGATAAGTATAGGTATTAAGCAATTAGATGATGCAGTAAAGGCGGGGGCAGTAATCCCACCAAATGATCCAAGAAGAGGGTCATTACTTCGAACCAAGATTGTTAAGCAGGCAGAATTAGCATCTCATACACAGCAGTTGAATGAGATGAACGCGGTTGTGGAAAGTGCACATGGTGCATCGATTAATGTTATTCAGGATGTACATGTGGGTGTTACGATTGGTATCAATGATTCCTTACATCAGGTAAAGGAACAGCAGACATCCGTGGCCTTTTTCGAGAGAGATGGAAAAGTAGTTATGTTCTCTATGAAAGATGAACTTGTGTAGTGTTTTAGAAAGGTATAGATAGATGATTAACTTTGAAGAAGAATTAAAGAATTTCCAACCTTCTTTAGAAGTAGAAGAAGCGGAGGCAACCATATATAATCGTGATTTGACAGATGTTACGGATATTATTTCCGAATTAATCCGTGATATGAAATCTGGTAACCAGTTTTAGAATAGAGGTATTTCATGATTTGTTATAGATGTAATAACGAGGCAGGAAGTGGAGCAGTATGCCCTGTATGTGGTGCTGACTTAAGTGTTTTTGTCAAAGTCAGACACTTGTCCAACATGTATTACAATGATGGATTACAGAAGGCGGAAGTGCGAAACCTGTCCGGAGCAATTATTAGTTTAAAAAAGAGTTTAAGATTTAATAAATATAATATAGATGCTAGAAACCTTTTAGGTTTGGTTTACTACGAAATGGGTGAAGTAGTAGATGCGCTTAGTGAATGGGTTATCAGCAAAAGCTATCAGCAGGATGATAATATTGCGGGTAGATATTTGGAAGAACTTCGTGAAAACAGAGCACAGTTAGATGCGATTAATCAAACCATTAAGAAGTATAACCAGGCGCTTTTGTATTGCAAACAGGATAGTAGGGATTTGGCGATTATTCAGTTGAAAAAAGTATTGTCGTTGAACCCTAGACTTGTACGAGGTCACCAGTTGCTTGCACTTTTGTATTTACAGGAAGATAGATTAGAGCAAGCAAAGAAGACTTTGCGTAGCGCAGGGAAAATAGATGCAAACAATACGATAACACTTCGCTATTTGAAGGAAGTAAATGCGAAATTAAAAGAAAAGGGAAGTCTTCGAAAGAAAAAAGAAGAAGACTTGATTTCATACCAGAGTGGAAATGAAATGATTATTATGCCAACTCGATTCCAGGATTATTCTCTGGGCTCTACACTAGGCTATCTTTTAATCGGGTTAGTAATCGGAGCGCTTACAATTGGATTTTTGGTAGTTCCAGGAGTTCAAAACAGAGCTAAGCAGGAAGCAAAGCAGCAGATGCTTGAGATAAATGAAACCTTAAGTGCCAATGAACAGTTGCTTGAAACCCAGGCGGCTCGCATCGAAGAGTTAGAAGCACAGCTTGCGGTTACAGAGGCAGTACCAGAGCAGACTGCAGCATATGAAGCATTGCTCGTAGGTTATGTTGCTTATGTTGGGAATGATTATATGACAGCAGGTGCTTTTTTGGAGCAGGTGGATACTTCCAAATTGTCAGCAATGGCTATGGAAACCTATAATCTGACTTGGGAGACGGTTTCAGGAGTGTATTATGATACTTTGTATAATGAAGGTTATAGTAGTTATACGAGTGAGAATTATCCAGAAGCAATTGAAAAATTGCTTCGCGTAGTAAGCAAAGATCCTGCATTTAGAAATGGGGATGCTACGTATTACCTGGCACAGTCATACCGTAAGAGTGGAGACATGGAATCTGCGAAGTTATATTATCAGTATATTATTGATAATTATCCAGGTACACAGAAAGCAAATACTGCTAAGAATTATATGGATGAAAATTAAAAAAGGATATTACGAAAGACACAAGATGTTTCTTGTGTCTTTTTTATTTGCATAAACCAATTATGGAATAGGAGGTTACAGGATGAATCTGTATGAGAAAAAATATGAGATAAGAGGACAAGCTCTTATTTATTACATGCCAAAGGAGGTAGACCATCATGTGTCACAGCAATTGTGCAAGGAGCTGGATATGTTGGTGGATTCCTTTTCTGTAAGAGAGCTGGAATTGAATTTTGAGAAGACGGAATTTATGGACAGTTCAGGAATTGGAGTAGTGATTGGAAGAAGTAAGACGATGCAGTTTCGAGATGGAAAAATATCAGCGTCCCACTTGAGTAAACGTGTAGCGATGATATTTCAATCTGTCGGGCTTCAAAAAATCGTAGAGGTAAAGGAGGATTAAAAGAAGTGGATGTGAAGGATATAAGAAATATGGAGTTTGATTCAGTAGTGGTAAATCATGCGAGGGTAAGTTTTGATGCGAAATCAGAAAATGAAGGCTTTGCACGTATGGTAGTTATGGGATTTATGATGGAGATGAACCCTACAATGGATGAGTTGCAGGATGTGAAGACTGCAGTTTCGGAAGCAGTAACGAATGCCATTATTCACGGATATGAAAGTGATGGTAATGCGCAGGTGGAAATGAAGTGTTTGCGAGAAGGTCAGAAACTGACAGTGGTGATAGAAGATCAAGGGATTGGCATACAGGATGTGGAGGAAGCGCGACAGCCTTTTTATACGACAAAACCAGAGGAAGAACGTTCTGGAATGGGATTCTCATTTATGGAAACCTTTATGGATGAGATAGAAATTATTTCAAAGGTTGGACAGGGAACGAAAGTGATTATGCACAAATACATAGAATGTGAAAATGAAGCCTCGCAGATTTTTGCAGAGGGAGAAAGTGGTATGTAACGAACATGCAAAAGATGAGGGGTGGAGAATCTCCATACAAAAAGCACAGGAAGGGGATAAAAGCGAGAGAGATGCTCTGGTAATAGATAACTTTGGTTTGATATACATGGTATTAAAAAGATTCTCTGGTCGTGGATATGAACAAGAGGATTTGTTTCAGATAGGAGTTATAGGCTTGTTAAAAGCGATAGATAAATTTGACCTTAGTCGAGAACTGTCATTTTCTACATATGCAGTGCCTATGATTATAGGTGAAATTCGTCGTTTTTTGAGAGATGATGGGATGATTCATGTTAGCAGACAGATTAAGGATAATGCTAGAAGAATAGCAAGTGTAAAAGAGCATTTAAAGAAGATGAATAACTGTGATCCGACCATTGCAGAATTAGAGGAGGAAACAGGATTATCCGCGGACGAAATATTAATGGCGATAGAAGCAACGAGTGAAGTAGAATCTATTTACCAACCAATCGGTAGCGTGCATGATGGAAGTCAGACGCTATTAGTGGATCAAATTGAGGATTCAAAAAAGAATGAAACAGAGTTAATAAACCAATTGACCGTGATCCAGATGCTGGAACGTTTGGAGGCGAAGGAACGGAAGCTAGTAGAACTACGTTATTTGGAAGGTAAAACACAAAGTGAGAGTGCTAAAATTCTAGGGATGAATCAGGTAGCAGTTTCAAGGTTGGAAAAGAAAATTCTCTTAGGGTTGCGGAAACAGTTTTAAAATGAACACTATCTATTGTGAAAATATTAACTTTCTGCTAAAATTATACTATATGTAGTATGAATAGAGTTGCAAAGGAAAAGAGGGATAGTATGGCTATTAAAAAGTCAGAGAAAGCGTTTAAACAGAAAGTGCGTAAAGTCAGCATTTGGTGGAAGTTTTTGGTTCCGGTAAGTGTGGTACTTGTTTTATTATGTGGCTTATTGGGTTTGTTTTCTTATAACACGTTACAAGAAGAATTAATCAGTATGGGACAGACACAGGCATTGACGGTCGCTTCTTTAGCTGAGGCTAATTTAGACCCAGAAGCTGTGGCTCAGGTAACGGTTCCAGGAATGGAAGAGACAGATGTTTATAAAGAACAGCAGCAGATTCTGATTAACGTCTTTGAAAAAGGAAACGTGCTTTATATTTATACTTTATACACAGACGGTGAAAAGGTTTACTATGGTGTGGATGCAGATACTACCGAGACTGCTTGTGCCGTAGGAGAAGAATTCGAAGTAAGCCTCAAGGAAATGCAAAGTGTATTTAATGGTGATGTATATGTAGAAGAGGAAATAGATATCTTTGGAGATGAAGCGCTACTTACTACTTATGTGCCAATTGTTGCAGAGGATGGAAGTGTAGTAGCGGTATTGGGATGTGACTATGATGCCAGCACAATTTTATACGAATTAGAAGACAGTAAAACGAAAACAATTACACTGATTGCAGAAGGTTTTGTTGTAGCACTTTTTGTTATTTTCATGACCGTCAGAAACATTATGAAAGGCATGAATAGTGTAAATGCAAAAGTATATGATTTAGTAAACAATGAAGGTGATTTAACTCAGAAATTGGATATTAAATCAGGGGATGAGCTGGAGCTTATTGCAAATAATGTAAATGCAATGTTGGAATATATTCGTAGTATTATGTTGAATATTGCAGGAAATTCTAACACTCTTAACAGCTCTTCAAAATTGGTAGTTTCTAATCTTTCTGCAGCACAGGGCAATATTACAGAAGTATCTGCAACGATGGAAGAGATGAGTGCGGGTATGGAAGAAACAAGTGCAGCACTTGCTGAGATTAATGATTCGATTTTAGATATTTCTGAGGAAATTGAAAATATCAATGGACGTGCAGAAGAGGGAAAAGATTCTTCGGATGAAATTATGACAAAAGCAGCAGCAGTGTATGAACATGCTGTGGCAGAGCAGGAAGAAGCAAAACGTTTGGCAGATGAAATGTCTGCAACGGTAAATGAAAAGATAGAAAAATCAAAAGCTGTAGAAACAATTAGAACTCTGACAGATAATATTATTAGTATTACCAGCGAGACAAATCTTCTTTCGCTCAATGCTTCTATTGAGGCTGCTAGAGCGGGTGAAGCAGGTCGTGGTTTTGCGGTAGTTGCAGATGAAATTGGGAAACTTGCTACAAACTCAGCAGAAGCAGCAGCTGAGATTCAGGTGGTAAGTCAGCAGGTTATCGACGCAGTAAATGAACTTGCGGCAGAAGCGGAAAAGATGATTCAGTTTATGGATGAAACAGCTATGACTGGATATGAAAAATTGCTCGAAACCAGTAAGGATTACCAGAATGATGTAGGCAATATGAATCAGATGATGACAGAGTTTGCTTCATCAAGTGTGACATTAAAAACAAATGTAGATGCAATTCGTGACTCGGTTAATTCTGTAAATATTGCGATTGAAGAAAGTGCAAAAGGAATCAGTAACGTATCAGAGGCTACAGTAAATATTACTACAAGCGTAAATGATATTGGTGCTGAAGCAAATTCAAATCTGGATATTGCAAATGGATTAGATTCAGAGGTTAATAGATTTAAACTTAATTAAAGAGTGATACTATGATTTATAACAAACAGGCATATGAATTGGGTAGCAAACGTTCCGCTATCCGTGAGTTATTTGAATATGGAAAGCAGAGAGCAGCTATTGTAGGTGCAGACAAGGTTTATGATTTTTCTTTAGGAAATCCAACCGTACCAGCACCTGGCTGCGTGGATGAAACCATTCGTCGTTTAACAGAGGAATTGGATTGTATCCAGTTGCATGGCTACACATCTGCACAAGGCGATGTAGAAACTAGAAATGCGATTGCAGAGTTTCTGAACAAAACACATGGTACGCATTTTGAAGCAAATGATTTGTATATTACCATGGGTGCAGCAGCATCTTTATCCATTGCATTTCATGCGCTTACCACATCAGACGAAGATGAGTATATTGCGATTGCACCATATTTTCCAGAGTATAAAGTGTTTGTGGAAGCAACGGGGGCGTCGCTCAAAGTTGTGCCTGCGGATACGGTTGCGTTTCAGATACAGTTTGATGAATTAGAAAAAATGATAAATGTGCATACTAAGGGTATTATCATCAATTCTCCAAATAACCCATCAGGTGCAGTGTACTCTCGTGAGACCATTGAAAAACTGGCAGATTTGCTTCGTAAAAAAGAAACAGAATATGGTCATCCTATTTTCATCATCGCAGACGAACCTTACCGTGAAATTGCATACGATGGAGTGGAAGTACCATTTGTAACCAAATATCATGCCAATACTTTGGTATGTTATTCTTACAGTAAATCCCTTTCTCTTCCAGGAGAAAGAATTGGATATATTCTTGTACCTCAAGAAGCATATGAGAGCAAGGCGCTTTATGCAGCAGTAGCAGGTGCAGGACGTTCACTTGGATATGTTTGTGCGCCAAGTATGATGCAGAAGGTGATTACACTGTGTCAGGGCGAAACGGGAGACATTGAACTTTACAAGAAGAATCGGGACCTATTATATGAAGGTTTAACTAAAATCGGTTACGAATGTTTCAAACCACAGGGAGCCTTCTACATGTTTGTAAAAGCTCTGGAAGAGGATGCTAACGCATTCTGCGAAAGAGCAAAAGCTGAAGATTTGCTGATCGTAGCAGGGGATGGATTTGGTTGTCCAGGATATGTGCGAATCTCATACTGTGTGGATGAGGAAATGATTAAGAGAAGCTTTGGTGCTTTTGAGAGATTGTATCAGAGTTATAGATAAGATAATGTTGACTTCTTGATTGTAAATGAGATAAAATGAACGTGTTCATAAAACATCAGGAGGAAATCTTATGAAATCAGTTGTTATTACAGGAAGTGGACGTGGCCTTGGTTTTGAAATGGCAAAAGTATTCCACAGAAATCATTATAATGTAGTATTAAACGATATTAACGAGCAGCGTCTTGCAGATGCACAGGCAGAGCTTTCAGCAATGCCAGGTGAAGGAAAAGTTTTCACTTGTGCTGGAAATATTGCAAAAACAGAAGACTTAGAAAATCTTTGGAAAGTAGCAGCAGATGCTTGTGGCACAGTAGATATTTGGATTAACAACGCAGGTGTAAACCAGCCAATGCGTGCCATCTGGGAATTAGAAGAAAACGAAATCGATGCAGTACTTAACATCGACCTTCGTGGTGCAATCATGGGTTCTAAGATTGCGATGCTTCACATGATCGAGCAGGGCAAAGGTGCTATCTACAACGTAGAAGGTTATGGTAGCAACGATGCTAAGATGCTCGGACTTAACTTGTATGGAACTTCAAAACGTGCGGTGACGCATTTTACACAGGCACTTGCATTGGAAAGTGCAGAGCGTAACACAGGCGTATTAGTAGGTCTTATCAGCCCTGGTATTATGATTACGGACTTTACGGTAAAAGCTCTCGGAGACAAAGAAGCAATTGACCTTCCAGAAAAGACCAAAAAAGTTTATAACATCTTAGGAGATTATCCAGATGTTGTAGCAGAATTCTTGGTTGCAGGAATGATGAAAAACGAAAAGAATAATGCCAAAATAGAATGGCTCACGAATGGGAAAGCAGCATGGAGATTTATGACTGCTGGATTTAATAAACGAAATTTTTTCGATTAAGATACATAATGCATAGTAAATGCCTCGGTTTTTAATAAACTGAGGCATTTTATTTTATCTACAGAAATATGTAGAACTAGGGTGTATAAATTGTAGTAGGAAAAAATAAGTGTATACCTTGCGGTTTATATAAAACGAAAATGTTTTGTGGAAATTTTCCCGAAATGGGATGATAAATAATTGCTATTCACAATTACTTAAGTCTAAGAATTCGCGTGCAGTTATAATCTGCGGCGAAGTGATACCGGATTCTAAAAGATCTTTGTCACCGGTTAGAATAATGTCAGCTTTTGCATTTACAGCGGCACGATAAATGATTCTATCATCTATATCGCGAATTTGTTTTTCACCAATAACTTCCTTATATGGAACTGTCACAATTGTAATGAAAGGAAGAATTCTAGCTAAAAATTTCGTTAATGTAAAGAGTTTTGATGGGAATTTTTTCTGAAAAGTACTTGTTGCCTCTTCGAGAGATTGAAAGCTTAGAACCGCTTTGTATGGAGGCGTTGTAGCTTTGACGATTGCTTTCTGCGGCGCTCCGATTGGATTAAGCACCGCAGAAACTAAAATGTTAGTGTCAATTAGTACTTTCATTACGTCTTTTAGCTCCGAGTTCTTTTCGTACTTCTTTACATAACTCAATGATATCTTCCTCGGAGGTAAGTCCTGCTTTTTCAGCTTCACCTTCCATCTCTTTTTGAACCATCTTAAGTGCGTATGCTACAGGGTTCATCATAGAAACACGTTCACCATCCCAAATAATCATTACTTTATCGCCCGTGTCGACCCCGAGTTTTACACGAATGTCTTTTGGTATCGTAATTTGACCTTTGGACATTACTTTTGCCATGTCTACTATCATATCCATAGTTAAATCTCCTTTCTTATTAATCCCTATATTTCCTACTTCCCCTACTTTTATTATATGCAACCATTTGGTAAAATGCAAGTAGAAATATTATTGTTTGACAGATACCCCTAGGGGGTATAATATAAGAATATAAACTTATGTAAGAGGTATTTTAGATGGCAGAGAATACATTGAATGCGATAGAAGAAAATGAATCTGTTGTTTGCCCACACTGTGCGAAGCACAAGGAACGTTCAGAAAAAGAATACAAGGACTTAATCAACCGCCTTTCTCGTATTGAGGGACAGATTCGTGGAATTAAAGGTATGGTAGAAAATGACTGTTACTGCACGGATATTTTAGTGCAAGTGTCCGCGGTAACTTCTGCTTTAAATAGCTTCAACAAAGTGCTGCTTGCAAACCACATCAAGACCTGTGTTGCACAGGATATTCGTGACGGAAAAGAAGAGACTGTAGACGAGTTAGTGACTACGTTACAGAAACTTATGAAATAGAATCGAGGAAATATAATGAAACAATACAATGTAACAGGTATGAGTTGTGCAGCGTGCAGTGCCCGTGTGGAAAAAGCTGTTGGTGCTGTGCCGGGAGTAACATCTTGTTCCGTGAGCCTTCTTACAAACTCCATGGGAGTAGAAGGCGATGTAGCTGAAAGTGAAATTATAAAAGCGGTAGAGGATGCTGGATATGGGGCAACTGTGAAGGGTGGTGCTCAAAGAGACAAAGGAGCACATGAAAACACCAACACAAGCGAAGGTCAGGCAAGTAACCACATCGACTATGCGGAAGCCCGCGAAGCCTTAGAAGATCACGAAACTCCAAAATTGAAAAAGAGATTATTCACATCCCTAGGATTTTTATTAGTACTTATGTACTTTTCCATGGGGCATATGATGTGGGGCTGGCCGTTGCCAGAATTCTTTACAAATAATATGCTTGCGCAAGGCTTGCTGCAGATGCTTCTTACGATAATTATCATGATTATCAATAAGAAGTTCTTTGTCAGTGGTTTCAAAGGCCTTTTGCATAAGGCTCCAAATATGGATACACTTGTAGCATTGGGTTCTGGTGCATCATTCGTATATAGTACCTTTGCATTGTTTATCATGACGGATGCTGTAACAAATGGAGATATAGTCCTAGCACATGAATGTATGCACGAATTCTATTTTGAATCAGCAGCGATGATTTTGACACTAATTACAGTGGGTAAAATGTTAGAGGCTCGTTCGAAAGGAAAGACTACAGATGCGCTGAAAAGTCTTATGGAACTAGCACCCAAAACTGCTACCATTATAAAGGATGGAGCGGAGGTAACAGTGCCTATCGAAGAGGTACAAATAGGAGATGAATTTGTTGTTCGTCCAGGAGAAAATATTCCTGTAGATGGATTTGTTTTAGAGGGAAGCGGTGCAGTAAATGAAGCTGCTCTTACAGGAGAAAGTCTTCCGGTAGATAAGGAACCAGGACACAAGGTGAGTGCAGCTACAATAAACCAATCAGGATTCCTAAGATGCAAAGCGACACGAGTAGGAGAAGATACGACACTCAGTCAGATTATTCAAATGGTTAGTGATGCCGCTGCAACCAAGGCTCCAATTGCGAAAATTGCAGATAAGGTATCTGGTGTATTTGTACCAGTTGTAATCACGATAGCAGTGATTACTTTTGCAGGTTGGATGATAGCTGGCGAAACCTTTGGATTTGCGATTGCAAGAGCCATTTCGGTATTGGTTATTAGTTGTCCATGTGCGCTTGGACTTGCTACACCTGTTGCGATAATGGTAGGCAGTGGAATGGGTGCAAAGCATGGAGTGTTGTTCAAGACGGCGGTATCCTTAGAAGAGACAGGAAAAACGCAGATTATAGCGCTGGATAAAACAGGCACCATCACAAGTGGAATGCCTAAGGTAACAGATATATATCCAATTGCCGACATAGATGAAAAGGAATTACTTTCGTACGCTTATTCTTTGGAGTGTAAGAGTGAACATCCACTTGCGCATGCGATTGTAGAAAAAGCAAAAGAAGAAAAAGTATTTGCAAAGAAGGTAACGGATTTTACGATTCTGCCAGGAAATGGATTGCAGGCAAAAATCGGCGAAGCAGAAGTATATGGTGGTAATCGAAAATTCGTAGAAGAAAAGTTAGAAAAACTGAATTGGATTAGTCAGGATATTTATATGGGACCTGCACTGGATGACCAGA
>JAZURS010000017.1:0-4052 GCA_045606325.1 Agathobacter sp. | reverse complement strand
CTTTCTTCCTGTACACTTGTGAGTAAATGCTTAATTATATTAATTTAATTCAAACTTGCCAACTAATTCATTTAAAGTAATTACCTGTGCGGCTAATTCTTCACTCGTTGCAGAAGTTTCTTCTGCCATAGCAGAGTTATCTTGGATACCTTGTGACATTTCTTGTACACCATGCTTAATCTGATTCATACTTTCCATCTGCATCACTGCATTTTCTGCTGTTTTCTGAATCATTCCATTTACTTCTTCTACTTTTTCTACAGCTTGACTTAAAGAATTTACTACATCATCAACTAATGCATTACCTTTTCTGATTTCTTCTAATGATACATTAATCAAATCTCTAGTTGTATTTACTGCACGAGCACTTTCATTTGCAAGATTGCCAATTTCTCCTGCAACTACTGCAAATCCTCTACCAACTTCACCTGCACGAGCAGCTTCAATGGAAGCATTTAAAGATAAGAGATTTGTTTGGTCCGCAATATCTTCAATTGTTTTAATAATTCCAACAACTTTATTTGATGCCTCTTGAATATTATTCATAGCTCCACGCATACGATCCATCTGTTGCTGGCTTACTTCCATCATAGCAGTAACTTCGTTTGTATGAATTGCAGACATTTCAGCATCATTCTTATTTTCTTCTACCTGTTCAGCTACCGCTACTGCTGTTGCAAGCAATTCTTCAACTGCAACAGACTGAGATTCTGCACCTTCTGCTAAACTCTGTGCGGCTTTTGCCAATTCATCAGAACCTGCTCCTACCTGCTGTGCACTGCCATTGATATTCTGCATAACATCAATCATAGATTCTGAAATATTAACCAATGCATCTTTTACTTTTCTAAACTCGCCATCATAGCTGTATTTCAATTCATTAACTAATTTACCGTCTGCCATTCTGCCTAAAACATATGCAATTTCATCAATATAGTTAATGTATTCTTTTAATCTTGTTACTGTCTTTCCAATAGAATCAGCAAGTTCTCCGATTTCATCATCTGATTCTACATTTAATTCAACTTGAAGATTTCCTTCTGCTAACTGTTGTGCTGTATCATTTAACATTTCTAATGGTTTTGTAATCTTAGTTGCTGTTTTTCTTATGTTAAGGATAATAATAACGATACCTATTGCAAATACTCCAAGTAACATAGCACCAATCATAACTATGCTCTGGTAATATTCTGCACTCTCAATACAACTGATAACTACATATCCTGTATCACCTACAGTTGCTACACAACCAAACTTAGGATCACCATTTACATTATATTTCAAAAATGTATGCTGTTTATTAAGTACAGCATCTATTAATTCTTTAGAAGCATCCATATCAGAAATATATGTACCAATGCTTTCACTTGTAGGATGATAAATAAACATACCATCTGATGATAATAATGCTACAAAGCCACTTTCCCCGATTTTATATTGGCTAACTGTAGTAACAATATCATCTAATGCAATATCCATACCTGCAACACCTAATAAATTTCCTGCACTGTTATATACTGGTGTTGAGATTGTTAAAACCATGCCTCCTGTATTTACATCTACATAAGGTTCTGTAAGCATCGTATGTCCTAACTCTGTAGCTGCATACCATGGACGAGATTTCATATCCCAACCTTTTTCTGATACATAATCACCAGACATAATAAGTCCATCGGCATCGGCATCACCTACAAATACACCCTGAATCGTCTCAGGATGAAGTGATTGAATTGTATCTAATGTTTTCATTACATCTGCAAAATTTTCATTTACTACAACATCTTCATAAACTAAAGTTGTTTCAAGATAATGTTGTATATCTTGATTAGTTGTCAGCTGTTCTGCTATCGTACAATACTGATTAAAGAAATCTGACAACTGATATGCCGCTGATTCTGATTCAAGTGTTAATTCTGTATTATTTGCATCTGTAATTGATGCATTTACAACAAGTCCAACTATAACTGCAACCACAATGAAAATAATACCGACTGTTTTCCCTATTTTAATCTGAATCTGACTTGATATTCCCTTTTTCTTCATTTTGTTACCCTCTCCTTTTCTTATGTTTACAATCCATTATAAAAAGGTTTATAAAACTTTAATATAATTTTATCACTACAAATCTGAATTTTCAAGCAATTGTATATGATTTTGCACAAATAAATTCAAATTATTTCATTTTAAGATACAACTCTCTCATATACATTTTGTCTTAATAGAGTAGGAGGCGGTGACTAACCGCCGTCCTCTCACACCACCGTGCGTACCGTTCGGTACACGGCGGTTTCAATAGTTGACGTGCACTGACTGATATGCAGTGGCTAAATCATAAAAGCCACTGTTTATCAGTCTTTCTTTTGTCATTGCTCTTTTAACCGTTGTGTTATTAGAAGTTCTCCAATGACCTTTCCTACTATTCGCTACGATACTTGCATAGTATTCGGGGATTCCCATACGAATTAGGTTTCGCTTCTTCGTTTTCGGCAGTTTCCACTGCTTCCATATGCACATGCGGATTCTGTGATAGAGCCATTTGTTGATTTCTTCAATGTTATTCTTCATACTTGCTATTCCGTAATAGTTAAGCCATCCTCTTGCATACACCTTGATTTTCTCAAGGCTGAGCTTGATACTCTGTACAGACCTACGGGAAGATAGTTCTTTCAGTTTTGACTTAAACTTCTTCCATGACTTCGGGTGAACGCGGACATAAATGCCACTTCCGTTCCTTCCCAATGCGAAGCCAAGAAACTTAAAATTTCGGATTGCAAATACACTCACTGTTCGGCTTTTCTCTCGGTTTACTGTAAGTTTCAGTGTCTCTTCAAGATACTTTGTACTGCTCTCAAGCAGTCTCTCCGATGCTCGTTTGCTCTTCGCAAGCAATACGATGTCATCCGCATATCTAATACACGGAACTCCTCTTTTTGTAAACTCCTGGTCGAACTCATTCAGATAAACATTGGCAAGTAGGGGTGACAGATTTCCTCCTTGTGGAGAACCTTCTTCTGTTTCCGTTACTACTCCGTTTTCCATGACACCACTTTTCAGATAACGCTTAATCAGTTGGATTACTCTCTCGTCCTTTACTTCTTTGCGCAAAAGACTTATCAGTTTCTCGTGGTTCAGTGTATCGAAATATTTGGTCAAATCTAGTATTACCGCAAATGTGTAACCCTGTTCTGCATATTCCTTTACTTTCAGAATGGCATCTTTTGCACTTTTGTTTGGACGATAACCGTAACTGGTTTCTATAAACAATGGTTCATAGATTGGCATTAACTGTTGCGCTATTGCCTGCTGGATGGTTCTGTCTATCACTGTTGGTATGCCAAGCTTTCGCACACCACCATCGGGTTTTGGAATCTCAACTCTCCTTACAGGTGATGGAGTGTACTTTCCTCTATAGATTCGGTCTGTCAACTCCTGTTGATGCTCCTTTAGGTACGGAAGTGCTTCCTCAACGGTCATTCCGTCGATTCCCGTCGCTCCCTTGTTTGCCTTCACTCTTTTATACGCTCTGTTAAAGTTGTCCTTATACAGTATTGCTTCTAAGAGTTTCGGCTGTGCACTGTCTCTTTCTTTCCATATCCGATTGAATGACCTTGACGCTTTCGCATACCCTTCGTGTTCCGCATTATCTCTCTGCGAATAGCCATTATTCATGTTTTCTGTCATAAGCAGTCATTCCTCCTTTCTCGGTCATACTTAAGACTCCTACTGATTCGGTCCTTCATGAAGTAATTCACTACTATGACCTCTGCTGACTTCTGTGCGTTCAGCACCGCTTTCTGCGGTGGTTACTCCTTTCGGAGCATACCACACAGACCTCCCTAGGTACCACACGTTTCCTTCTCTCCATCTATCTGCCACATTTATCACGCATGATTCCGTGTAGTTATTGGGCTTCGACTTGTTATGCAACCTTACCCTCATACGTAACCTTATATGTGGTTTCTGTTCGTCAGACCAGAGATTTGCCCATGAAGTTAGTGTTTTCCCCCACATCCGGCTTCCTTCAGATTCCACCTCACGATGGACACCCTTGC
>JAZURS010000016.1:0-24441 GCA_045606325.1 Agathobacter sp. | reverse complement strand
CTCCTAGCATATATATCGGCTATTTTTCTATTTACGTAACCCCTGTTTCGTTAATTAATTTATCATATATTTCGGTAAGTACCTGTACCATCTTGGATGATAAATTGTAGGCATTCTGGAATTTCACAAGGTTTAGTGCTTCTTCATCCTCGTCTACACCAGATACTGAGGTTCGCTGTGTGGTTATTACGCCACTCATATTAAAATAATTTTCGTAATAAACTTTATTTTTTTCTGTATCTACTGAAATATCGGATACAATTCTTTCCAAAAATGCTCCTGCATTGTCGCCACGGTAGATAATTGTGTCTTCCTGAAGCTTCATCATTTCGGTTACAAGGTCGTATGCATCCTTACCATTTGTGACATCTTTGGTAGTAGCAAAGTAACCTGGTTCTGAAATGGATTTCTGGTTTACTGTCGCATTAAATGCAGTCAGCTGATGATATCCGTTCGAACGGGAACTGATGATGGTAGGTGTAGGAAGTCGATCTCCATTTTCGTCAACTTCTCCCCATCCCTCGAAATCGAAGATAACGCCTGTTGGACTTTCGCCTACGAAGAAGGCGCCCATTTGCTGTCCATCCAAAGTCTGTCCAGATTTCTGGATATCATTAAACATTTCTGTGAAGTTACGAAGGAACTCATCAAACTGAGCGAGGTAATATGGGATACCCATAGAATCTACGCTCTTTCCTACTACAAAGGATTTGTCAGTTACGATGTGTAGTTCGTCTGGTTCTACTGGTTTATCCAATGTAAATGTGATGTTTACCAAATTTCCTTCTGCATCTACTTCTGCTTCCCAGCTAGAGTATTCGTAAGTTTTGTTGCTTACGCTAATGGTTCCCCATTCTGGAATATTAAGTGCATTGATACTGGTGTTAGATAAGTCGCCGAGCGTAATCTTATTGTAGACACCGTTTTCATCTGCAGTGACCTGCGTCGATGTACCTTTTAAGGATTCGGTATTGTTTCCGTCACGAAGGTCAAAGAGTGCTTTTAAGGTTCCGCCTGCGGTACCTGTTGTAGCCGCAAAGTCTGTGCCTGTGTCTGCCCATTTGATTTCGTATAAACCTTCTGCATCGGTCTGGTTGTTTTTGTATTTATCGGAGATACACTCTAATACTCTGTAATCGTTTCCATCTACGAGAATCTGTCCGTTGATGAATACAGTAAAGTTTGTACCACCGAGGTCGGCTCCGTAAGAGTTTGGTACGTCGTATTCTTCTGTGGTTACGGCTACCATTGCTGATAATTCGTCAAGGAGCAATGCTCTTTCGTCACGAAGTTCGTTTGCGTATCCACCACGTACTTCGATCTGGTTAATTTCTTTGTTTAAAAGTGCAATCTTTTCGCCGATTGCGTTGATATTTAATACGCTACTATGAATTTCTTCGTTCAAATCCTTCTGAATAGATTGCAGAGAATTTGCTACGGAGTTGAAGTAGGTACATAAGTTGTCGGCACGGTAAATAAACTGGTTACGAATACTTGCATCACTCGCGTTACCACCATTTAACGTGTCCAAACCGTTGAACATGGATGCAAAGATTGTAGAGAAGCCCATGTCTACTCCGTTGTCTTCGAAGTAGCCTTCTACCTGGTTAAGGTAATAAAGCTTCTGGTCAAAGTATCCAAGCTTTGCATTGTTTTCCCAATATTTTGAGTCATAGTAGAGGTCTCTCTGCTGCTTGATTTCTGTTGCAACGATACCAGTACCAGTACTACCATAAGTTGCGTATACACGAAGCGCTGCACTGGCTTCGAGTGTTGTTTCCTGTCGCGAGTATCCTTCTTTTTGTACGTTGGATACGTTGTTTGCAGTTGTATTGATGGCTGCCTGGTATGCAAATAATCCGCTACCTGCAATATTAAGTCCAAAGAACTGTGAAGGCATCTACTCACTCCTTTCTAAATAAGTCCGGTTACGATAAGCTCTGTCATCTGTGCAATTACCGTCATGTATCGGCTGGATGCATTGTAAGCGGACTGGTATTTGATTAACTTTCCTAATTCTTCATCACTGGAAACGCCCATTACCTGCTGGCGGCTGTTTTCTAATGATGCTGTTGTGGTATTTAAGGTGTCTAACGATGATTTATATACGTTACCATCTGTTCCTAATTTACCAATCATCTTGTCGTAGAAGTCCTGGAAGGTACATGGGTATCTATCGCCTGGATTGATGTGCATTCCCTGTACTTCCCAAATCCCAACAAGTCGTTCTGCCATCTTAAAGTCTACTGCTTTGTTCTCTGTATATGCAGGGAACATTGTGATGACTTTTTTCAATGTTTCGTTTACTTCTAAGTTTCCTAAACGATAAAGGCTGTCGCTGTTGGTTGGGTCTTCTTCGTTGTATACGTATACGGTTTTTCCGTCAATTTCGAATGTGGTATATCGGTCCATACCCTGACGTACAAATATTTCCTGTGGTGGAAGCTGTCCGTCTTCACCTCTTGCGCAGTTTTCTTCGTCCAAAATCTTGATGGTAGAGCCTGCTGCAAAGATGATGTTTCCGTTTGCGTCTACTACATTATTTTGTACTGTGTAATCGATGTTTGGAGACATTGCGTTGTTGATTGCTGTTACGATTTCGTGAATCAAAAGGTCAACCTGTGCTTCTGTTTCCATTACAACTTCATCCTGCACACTTGGGTATTTTTCTGCGGATAAAAGATCGCTGTAAATACCGAAATGGTCACCACGCATGATCATCTTCGCTTTGATGGTTCCTACGTCTGTGTTCATCTCTGATGAGATGGTTTCTTCTGGATCGAATACATCTACAAATTCTTTTTTTATTGGGTCAGATAAGTGTGACCAATATGGTGTAGAGAACCCTGTGATACTTTCACTTTTTATTCCAAGTTCATGGTATCCTGCTTCGTAAATGAAGTCTACACCTTCCATCGTTACATAAACGAATCCGAGCTCATCTTCCTGGACATTGATGTTGGCGTATTTTCCTAACTCGTCCAGAAGTTTATCTCGTTCGTCACGAAGTGTCATGGCACTTTCTACTTTATTGGATTCTACTTTTTGAATCTTTAAATTCAAATCGTAAATCTTTTCACCGATTTCATTGACGCGTGCTACATCTTCTTTAATCTGCAGGTCAATGTTTCCCTGATATAATTTTAAATCATCATACAGAGTCTGTGCTCTACTGAGGAGCAATTCTGATTTCTGTAATACTAGGTTCTGGGTTACAGAGTCTGCAGGCGTTTTTGCCAACTCCTGGAAGGATGTCCAAAGGTCTTCGACGCTGGTCTTGAATTCCTCTCCGTCCAGTTCCTGAAGCAAGTCTTCTACATAAGTAGTACATTCATAACATGCTTCATAAAAGGAGTTTCTTCCTACTTCTAATCGATATGCTTTATCTAAAAATACGTCTCGTGCATGAACAACATCACCAATGCCAACACCTAAGCCGGACTGGTGTGCGTTTACTCGCAGAGTAGGGTCTCTTAATAAGTCGTATCTTTTATCTGAAAAAACAACCTGTTGTCGTACATACCCTTCGGTATTTACGTTTGCCAGGTTGTTTGCTGTCGTATTTAGTGCATTTTGGGCGCTCTGCAAACCGGACGCGCCTATATATAAACTACCAAATCCGTTTGCCATTTCCGTCCTCCATCTAAATCTATTCTATTGTTTTGCATCAAATCCACTGCCGCCAAGTAACGCCCCTGTGTTATAGGCTTTGTTATTATAGTTGGCGGTCTCTGGAGCCTGTCTCAAACTCTTAAATAAAGTGATATCAAACTCTGTCAATTCGATGGCCTGTTTCAAAAGAACTTCGTTCTGCTGGTTCTTCTGCTGAACCTTTGTTGCAGTATCCAAGAGGTTATTTCTAGCGGTGGATAGTTTTTCCTGCACCTCCGGTTGGGAGGCTAGGTACCCAATTAAAGTAGTGACTGTTAACTTTTCATCTGCTTTTCCGAGTACCGTTTTGATATCGTTCAAAAGCTGTACCTGCTTGTTTCCAAGCGAAAGTAGTTCGTCACTCTTTTCCTGTTCTATGGCAGTTAATTGTTCCAAAGCTGGCACGTCTGCGTCTATCAGAATTTGAGTTTTCTTCTCTGCGCATTCTAGTAATGCACTATACAATTTTTCTTCTTCTGTTAAGACGCTTACGAGCTCATCAACTAAACTAGCCACCGTTTACCCTCTTTTCTACTACATTATCTCGTTATACTTCTCCAACAATTTGCTTGCAAAGTCGTCTGGACTTACAGAATATGTTCCATTCTTAATCTGCGCCTTTAACTGTGCAACCTTGTCTTCTCTAACGTCAGAGGCTCCTGAAACTGCGGCTTTAGCTGCCTGATAGCTATAACCTGTCTGAGAAATAGATAACTGATCACTACCCATAGAAGCAGCTTTGCTTGTCTTCTGTGTGTTGTAAGTTTTCTGCACTCCGTAAGCTTGTGCAATCTGATTATATGCATCTATACGCATAAACAGCATCTCCTTTCTTCCTTGAAATTAGTTTCTTACCTTTTTTATCGGAAGATTTCTGATTTTCTTAACTGGTTTTTTTAAATTTATTGATGTTTTTTCATAAGTACATATTTCTTCTTCTAAAATAATCTCTCCAATGGAGTCCGCTGTAATAGATCCACTGATTGGATTCTTCACACTATCTATATGTCCGCGTACCGTTGCGATTACTTCACTTCGTTCAAAAGCGAGATCACAAGCTTCCATTTCGCAGTCTTCCAAAATCAGTCCCTTTACGTAGCATAGTGGCTGGGTTCCGATAATTTTACAGCGGACAAAGCGAATGTTTTCTGCGTACCAAGCAAGATATTCACCTTTTACAATAGAGTCTTCGATTGTAACATTCTTAGCATGCCAAAATGCATCCTTTGTGTCTAAAACGCAGTTTCGAAGAGTTGTGTTTTCTATGTATTGGAAGGAATATTTTCCTTTCATTTGGAGCCCGGTGATTTCCATGTTTTTACATTCGAAAAATGGATACTCTCCTTGCACTTTTGCATTTTCTATTTTGATATTTCTGCTACGCCATGCAAATTCTGGGGAAATGATATCGGTATCTTTTATGCAAATATCCTCACATTCACGAAGTGCTTTGATACCATGCATTTTGCAGTTTTCTATATTCACCCCTTTGTCATACCATAATGCGGCACGACAGTTTTCGGTCATCTCACAATCCGTAATTTTCACGTTATCATTATGCCAGAATGGATAACGCAAATTGAAATATGTATTTTCTACCTGAATGTCTCTGCATTCTTTAAATGCAGATTCACCATCCGCGGGTCCGTCTATTTTGCAGTTTTTAATGGTGGCATTTTTTAATCCATAAAAGCCACGTTCTTCATCATGAATTTCATTTTCGTAAATCATCTTTTTTCTTCTTTCCAAATTAAAAACTCCTGTCTCTCGACAGGAGTTATTTTATACTTGACTCAATAATTTGTAAAGTGCGTGGTACATAGTTTTAATTTCTTCGTCAGAAATATTTACCCACTTTTCCTTCATATCCGTTGGGATATTTGCTGCTTTTTCTTTTAAAGCATCGCCCTTTTCTGTAATCTGGATAATAAGGTTTCGCTCATCTTCTTTACAGCGACAACGAGTAATATATCCTTTCGCTTCAAGTTTTTTCAGAAGTGGAGTAAGTGTACCTGAATCCAAATAAAGTTTGCTTCCTAACTCTTTCACGTTCATGCTCTCATTTTCCCAGAGCACCATCATAGTGATATACTGTGTGTATGTTAAATCTAATTCGTCTAAGTATGGCTTGTATTTTCTTACAACTTCTTTTGCTGCTGCATAAAGTGGAAAACACAACTGTTTTTCAAGTTTTAACTGTTCGTATCCTTCTAGTGACATTCCCCTTCGCCTCCATAGGTGTAACAATTAGTTCATCTTAAAGTCTTTATCTTAAGTCATAAATGTACTCCCTTTTTCCAGCAAGGTCAAGGAATCTAGCGGTTTTTCTCCAACAATCGAATTGTGCGCAATCATTTTTGTGAACAAGTTCATCTGCTTTTGAGAGTTTACAAAAAATAGTATTTTACTAAAAACTCTACCATTTCAAATGTAAGCGGATTATCTTTTGTCTCATATGTAGTTATGAGGTTGATTCCTGGCATGATATTGTTTTCCGTATATCTTCTCATTTTTCTATGCATGCTTTCAACATATTTAGGGTTATCCAATAAACCAAAATGCTCCCAATAAAAGTATTCTCCTGTCTTCGGATGTCGAATTGTAAAATCTGGATACATTTTCATTTCATCTAAAATCAGAACATTCTCATAATGATATGGTATCTTATTATGCTTAAGCTCTTTGGCTATGATTGCTTCTGATTTTGAACGTACAAATTCATTCGCACTTACTTTGTGTTTTAAATGTTCTGGATGTATTAAATTGTTTTCATAAGGGGATTTCATCCAATCATCTAATTCCTTAGATAATGGTGAGAAGTACGGTGATATAAGATTTGTTATTTCTGTTGAATTGAAAAGCAGCTTTTCCGCTTTCTCTTCGTAATTTTCATGATGTCTCAGATAAAAATCAATTGCCTTTTCTTCATGCAAAAGATCTTCCAATAGACTAGAAAGGTATTTCTTTATCGCTAATTTTTCTGCTAGTTGCCTGTCTGACTTCGGGATATATACTTTATTATGACCATCGCTTCGAAACCATTTACTATTTGCTCCATTAAGATTACAGACCAGTTTTCCTTCTGGTAATTTCTGAAGTTGGTTTTTTATTTTACATATTCGATGTTCTAGCTGCTGCTTCTTTTTTAACATTCTTTCATAAATAACTACCACTCCTTTCTGGTTTTATTATTATAACGTTTTTGCGTTTTCTTGCCAAGAATATTTTCTTTTCGAGGCTTGTTTTGGGCACATAGAAAAAAATTGCCTTGTCAGTAACTTTTTTCACCTGAAATATGCTCTTGGCTATTATTCTAATGGCAAGTAGTTACTCCCTTCTAAATTGGTCACTCAGTAACCAATTTTATATACAAAGTGGTTACTCACGATTCAATCTTCCAACATGGTAACAATTTGCCCCGCAAACGACTCTGCAGCTCTGCAAAATACCTCCAAATAGCTCTCCAGCCCCGCAAAATCCCCAGCACAAACACAAGAACCTTGCTGCATACAGTAAAAACAGCTCGCTTCCAAAGAAGCGAGCTGTATCTATTTTACCATCTCAAACCGAAGTCTAATTCATAGTAGTTGCCGTGTCCGTCGCGGTAAGCGTATGCTTTTCCGTTTTCGTCCTTTAAGTTATCTGGCATGTATTTGTCTTTGTCATATCCTGGTACGTCGTTAGGGCTGATACATACACCGTCTGCATTTACTGCAAGAACTTCGTCTCCACGTGGAAGTGTGAATGGAAGTTTTCCTGTTGGTGGATAGAGTCCACGGATAACGTCGAGTACTGCCTGTGGATATGTGTCGTAGCCTGCGGTAAGTGCGTCTGCATAAGGTTCGATATTTCCAAGCATCCATGCGAGGGTAAAGTTTACGTTGATGATTACTTTACCATCATTAGCGCGAACTGTTTCTGAAATATCCTGAATACGTTCGATGCCTGTAAGTGTGGTTTCTTCATGAGTTGCTTTTACTGGACGACACTTGTCATCTACATCATGAACTACTTTACCTTCACAAATATCTAATTCGAGATATCCTTTTGTTGCGCTGAAGTATTCACCTGAAGATGGATAGAGCATAAGGATTGCATAGTCTGCATCCTTTGGATCATCTACGAGATTAATCTGAGTGAGCATCTTGCGAAGTTCTGCAGTGTGCTGCTCTGCCATACGTGGATCCTTGTGGAAGGCTTCTGCATATACGTTCTTCTGCCAGGTTGCTTCTGGAGTGAGTGGAAGTACCCAGTCATTCTTAAGTACCGTTACACTCTTAAGGTGAGCTGCATAAGCATTGTCCCAATCTTTTTCTGTAGCAACTGCTTTCTTAGCTGCTTTTACATTACGGTATGTGTCTTCGAACATGCCGAGTTCAAACATTTCTGTAAGTGTACGTGTTACAGCACGATCAATTGCTTCGTCTGTAAGTACGATTTCTTCTTTCTTAAATCCTTCTGGAACTGGATTCTTTTCGTAGTAATCATTCTTTGAACGTTTGTAAGCTTCCATCGCATTTTCAATATCAAACGAACCACTGATTACATCTACGCCAGCATTGTTTACTGCAAATCCGATACGTTCTGGTTCGTCGAGCATTTCAACGCCCCATTTCATATTGTGAATGATACCCGAGTCTGAGTTGATATATCCTTCAAATCCCATCTGCTTGCGAAGAAGTCCATCGATAAATGGTTTGTTGAATGCAAATCCGTATGGCTGCATTTCCATCTTCTTGCCAGCTTTATCTTTCTGGTCTGCACTCTTTTCTAATGCTGGTTTTGCATAGTAAGGCATGATAGAAGCGGCTTTTAAATCTACTGCTGTCTGGAATGCAGGAATATGGTATTTCTGCAAACTTCCTTTTGTCTGGTATACGTTCCACTGGCCTGCTGCATAATGTGGATCAAAACCATTTTCACGTGCGCCACCACCAGGGAAATGTTTTACTGTCATAGCAACACCGTCTGCTGTTACACCTGTCTTGCTACCCTGGATTCTTGGAATCATGTGTTCAAATGCTTTCTTTATGAATTTTGGATCTTCGCCAAATGTTCCATATGTACGCTGCCAACGAGGATCTGATACAACGTCTGCCATATACATATAACCCTTACGAAGACCTACTGCATTCCATGAACGACGAACTGCATCTGAGAACTGGTCTACTACCTTGATGCTGTCGCCCTTTGCTGCTGCTGCGATACCAAGAGTACCTGGCCATGTAGGGAATACACCGCCTGCATCGTTCATACCAAATACAACTTCACCATGTTCGTTTCTGGAATTTGATGCAGCCTGAACTGGTACAAAATGGTCACATTCTTCTGCTACTGCCTGAAGCTGATTCAAGTAATCCGCAAGGTCTTCAACGGTTGCGTTTTCACGCAAAATTGTATGACGAACAAACCATTCTTTTAAGGCGGTAGATGTGCCTGGTAAGTTCATATCTCCAAAGATATTTTTACCAATCAATGGTGCTTCGTCCAATGTTCCTGATTCATCTAATTTTGGTTCGGATTTTTCTCCCTTTGAGTTGGCTTCTAATGGTTTTACATATTTACCCATACGCCAGTCAGAGATAAAAAGCTGTCCGATTTTTTCTTCTAATGTAAGTTTTTTCACGTAAGCTGCTGCACGTTCGGAAGCTGGTTTTCTCCAGTCGTTTACAACACTCACCTTTCCTGAACCGTCGATATCCTTGAAGTATAATTTTCCTTTCTGGATAACGTCACGTGACATTGTGCTGATTTTAGGTCCTTTTGGATTTTCATAGACCTTAAAATTATCACTTGCTTTTTTTGCCATATTTATATCCTCTCCTTTTCTTTATTTAATCTCCGCTTGTACTGCGGTTTGACTTAAATACCTGATTACTTCTACGGGATACTTCCCTACTGCGGTCTCGCCCGTTACCATTACGCCCCAGGCACCATGATATACTGCGTGGAAAATATCAGAAACTTCTGCTCGTGTAGGAACAGGATTTTGCTCCATGGATGCGAGCATCTGCGTAACCACTATATATGGTTTGTTTGCTTTTTTGCAAGCATTTTCTATTTGCTTTTGCACTCGAGGAAGTTCCCAAAGTGGCATGTCATTTCCTAAATCACCTCGAGCAATAATGATGACATCTGCCTCTGGCAAAATATCTGCCAGATTCTCTACACCAAGAAGGTTTTCTATCTTGGCAAATATCTGCACTTCCTCTGCCCCATACTCCTTCAGGACACGGCGTACTTTTCTCAAGTCCTCGCCACTTAAAACAAATGGCTGCATAAGTGCGGTCACTCCGTACGCTTTTGCCAACTTGATATTTTCAATATCATGTGCAGTAAGCGGTGACATGGTGATGTATTTATCTTTTATTTTTATGCTTTTTCCACTGGAAAGTATTCCTCCACGAAGGACTTCTGCCTTAACTACTTTTTGATTCATCTCAGCACCTTCATTTGAAGCAATTCCAGTCACCTGCAACAAAATCTTACCATCATCCAGTAGAAGCTCATCCCCTGTCTGAAGGGCATCTGCAACTTCCCATGGCACGGGGATTATCTCCGCTACTCTTTCGTATATACCACTATCAACACTTGCCTCATATATATCCACCGCACACAAGAAAACAATCTGTCCTTCCAACAAAGAAACATCTGCTTCCAATGCACCCACTCTCAGTTCCGGGCCTTGCATATCGATTAAGATTTGTGGAATGACACCTGCTGTTTTTGCGGCAGCCTTATATGCGTTTATGTAATTTTCACTTGCCGGCAGTGACACATGTGACAGGTTTAGACGCATGCCTGTCATCCCTTCATCTATCATTTGCCGCAAGGTCTCCTGAGCCGCACACGCGGGTCCAAATGTTCCGAAAATTTCTGTCTTCATTTCACGAAACTTCTCTTTCCTTACATAAATTTTTCTACGCCTTTATTTTAACAAAATTAAGAGCTAATTCCAATCCTTGTTTTCTTGCAGTTTCATTTTTTTAGGCGTATAATCGGTAAAGGAGTTTAATATAAGAATGAGGAGACGTTATGAACACATTAAAGAAAACTTATTGTAGAACCTTTCAGGCAGCCTTTCGTTTGGCCATGCCATTTATGCCATACCGCGAGCCTGAAATTTTAAACAGCGTAACAGAAATCGAACCACTTTTGAAAAAGCTTGATGTGAAATCTGTGCTTTTAGTGACAGATAAAATGCTCCGCCAGTTTGGCGCAACCGCCAAATTAGAAAAAGTATTAGCAGAAGCAGATATCAAGTGTGTGGTTTATGATGAAACCTGCCCAAACCCTACGGTAAATAACGTAGAGGCTGCTCGTGAACTTTATGTAGAAGGAAAATGTGAAGCTCTTATCGCTTTTGGCGGTGGCTCTTCTATGGACTGTGCAAAAGCTGTTGGAGCAAGAATCGCATATCCAAATAAAACTGTAAACCAGATGAAGGGCCTTCTTAAAGTCCTTAAGAAAATCCCTACCTTGATTGCAGTTCCTACTACAGCCGGAACTGGTAGCGAGGTGACTATCACATCGGTTATTACTAATAGCGAAATCAAACACAAATATACTATGAACAGTTTTCCACTTATCCCTGCTTATGCAGTTTTGGATCCGGAAGTAACACTTACACTTCCACCACATTTGACTGCAACTACAGGTATGGATGCACTGACTCATGCAGTAGAAGCTTACATCGGTGGCTCTACTACAAAAGAAACTCGTGCCTATGCATTGGAAGCGGTAAAACTGATTTTTGAAAACTTGGAAACTGCTTATGCGGATGGCAAAAACGAAGTAGCTCGTCGCAATATGCTTCGCGCCGCTTACATCGCAGGCATTGCCTTCTCTAAATCCTATGTAGGTTATGTACATGCAGTCGCACATACCCTTGGCGGACAGTACAATATCCCACATGGTTTAGCAAACGCAGTACTCATGCCTATGGTTTTGGATGAGTATGGAGAAAGTGCTCATGTGAAATTGCACCAGCTCGCACTCGCTGCAGGTGTATCCAAAGAAACCGACCTTGTAGCAGATAGTGCAAAAAAATTCATTCAGGCCATTCGCGATATGAATGAACGCATGGGAATTCCTGCAGGATTTACCAATATTGAAGTTGCGGACATTCCTATGATGGCAGAACACGCGGATGCGGAAGCAAATCCACTCTACCCAGTCCCACTTCTTATGGACGCAAAGGAATTAGAAAAAATTTATCACAAAGCAATTATTTCAGAATAAAAAAAACCGACCTTTTGGACATCCAAGAGGTCGGTTTTGTTTTACTTATGCAATTTCTTTTTCCAAGAACTCTTCTAAGTTTTCCATTGGAATCGGTTTCGAATATTTATATCCCTGCAGATACTGTGCGTTCATCTTGATACAATGCTCTTCGTCTTGTTCGTCTTCAACACCTTCGAAAAGAATCTGATAATCTGCTTTCTTGAAAATCTCTGAGAAGCTTCCTACCATAAATTGTGACTCATCATTCTTGCCTGCTAATATAGTAAGTGAACGGTCAAATTTGATGATGTCGATTGGTAAACCAATGAGACGCTCGAAGTTCGAATAACCTGTGCCAAAATCATCCAGATACAATTTGATTCCTAAAACCTGCAAACGCTCAATTACACTCTTCATCATGAGGAAATCTTTTTCGTTCTTGGTCTCCGTCAACTCAATCGCAATCTTATCAAATGGAACATCATTATCTTTGATAATCTGAATGATGTCATCACAGAAGTTTTCTAAATGAAGTTCCTGCACGGAGAAGTTTACGGAAACGCGGTCAATTTTGTATCCCTTTGCTTCCATTTCTTTTATATTCTTACAAGTCTTGTGTAAGATAATCTTACTCAAGGTATGGATAAAATTCATGCCTTCTGCAATTGGAATAAACTGGTCTGGATACACCATTCCAACCTCTGGAATTTCCAATCGCATCAACGCTTCTGCCGTAGAGAATGTACCAGTCTTGATATTTAAAACTGGCTGACAGAATACTTTTACTCGGTAGTCGTCCAAGTTTCCTTTTTTATCGATGTCTTTCAAATTCAAGTAAACAAATTTCTGCTTCAGGAAGTTCGATAAGTCTTCACTATCACATGTCTTGATACTGTTCATAGGCATACGTACTTCCGCATACTTACAGAAGGAAATATACTCATTGGCATTCAAAAACATGCCATTGCTTTCCATAATAACAATCTGGTAATCAGAAGTTCCATTTGCTTTCTTGAACTCTTGATACATCTTGTCTAAAATCTTTTGTTCGTTTTTATTCTTTGTCTTTTCATACGCAAGAACCATGCGGCTATCTCGCAAACGGAAACAGCAGGATTCATTGAAAAAGCTGTCATTTTTTCTCAAAAAGTTGGTTGAGAATTCTTTCATTTCTGCATCCGAAATTCCTGGTAAAGAAAGGAAAATCATAGAGAATGCTCGCTCTTTATTTTCATCCACATATTCTTCAAACGCATAGTGGTCGAGCGTACCTGTTTTTACATCATAAGAGTTGTAATGGAATAAAAACAGCACCATGATGATAGGGAAGGTAAAGCTAACTACCGTGTAAGCAGTCTGTAAGAAGAATGCCTGGTAAATCATGATACCAACCGATACCGCAATTACGCCCCAAATACAACGATACATCTTTGGTAAGAATTTCTTTCTGTATTTTATCAGCATGAATGCAACCACCACTGAATAATACAAATATGCATAGAAAAAGAAATCTGTAAAATAATTCTGATGTAAAACGATATTTTCGTCTACATAAAAACCGAGTTTTAAAAATGGCCCAGCAAATTCTAAAATGGCAAATAATATTCCACCACCAAAAATGTGCGTATAAAACCATTTGTTATATTTCTTCTCCATTTCCACTGTATTTTTAATATATACGCAGAAACAGATGTAAACAAAAATCAAAGTGATGTAACACAGAGCTCTACAAATATAGAGTCGAATTACATTTTCAGGTCGTAGTAGGAAAACCATGTAATGGTAAATGATACTGGTTACACCTGCCACCATGATAAGTTTATTTGCAAATTTGAATATGCCTAAGTTTGCTTTTTTCGCCATGTATGTAGAACGTAAAAGAAAATGCACCACGACACTTAAAAGTAATGCAATGATATCACCTTGTACCACATACTTGTAATCAAATAATACGTCTCCCATGTTTTTTCTCCAACACTAGTCGCATGTTATCATTCTGTTACTATCTTATAATTCTACAACTTTTGGCAAAAGCACGCAAGTATCTCTTATTTTATAAGAAGAGAATTAAATTGCATAAAGTAGGTATACAAGATAAAATAGAATTATAAATAATGAACTTTTTGCAAGGGGGGATTTTTTATGACAGAAGTTCGTGTCGGAATCGTAGGAATGGGTGTTCAAGGTAGCCTTTATGCCAATATTCTTACCGGTACCTCTATTCCATATATGCCACCGATCAAGAAACCAGAAGGATTGGTGCTAACCGCAGTAAGCAGCCGTTCGGAACAAGCCAAGGAGTTTGCTTCTCATCTGGACAAAGTCACCTTTTTTCATGATTGGAGAGCAATGATAGACTCTGATTTGTGTGACGCAATTATCATTACTGTGCCACACTACTTACATCACGAGGTAGCGATTTATGCCTTAGAGGCTGGACTGCATGTGCTTTGTGAAAAACCAGCAGATGTACGTGCATCCGATGTGGAAAAAATGATTGCCGTAAGAGACCAAATGAATGCAGCACGCGTTGTGCGTAGTGAAACAGGCACTGCCGAAACACATCCGCTCGCACTCGCAACGCTCTTTAATCAGCGTACGAATCCTCTCTTCCGCCGTCTGCAAAATATCATCTGGACTGGCGAACTTGGGGAAATGCGTCGAGTGAACTGGATTTGCAACAACTGGTGGAGACCAGATAGTTATTACAAATCTAATAACTGGCGCGCTACCTGGTCTGGTGAAGGCGGAGGCATTACCGTAAATCAGATTCCGCATCAGCTGGATTTATTAAATATGCTTTGTGGGGTCCCATCGCGTGTGTATAGCATCAACCGCTATGGCGCACACCGTGACATCCATGTAGAAAATGATGTGACTATCTCCTTGGAATATCCAAATGGAGCAACGGGCGTATTCATCGCCAGCACACATGACCCACTCGGCACAGACCGTTTGGAATTGGATTTTAATAAGGGAAAAATCGTCGTAGAAAATAGTAACAACGCAACTATCTACCGCTTCCTTCAGAGTGAAGAAGAATGGAACGAAAGCCTTTCTATGCGAGATCTTATGATGATGCGTCAGAATCCAGACAATCTTTATGAAGTAGAAGAAATCAAAGTAAATAACACTTATGGTACGGAGTATGTCGACATCTTTGAAAACTTTGCAAACCATATCTTAGTTGGCGAACCACTTTTCGCTACCATGGAAGATGGCCTTCGCGAAGTACAACTGGCAAATAGTATTCAACTTTCCGGCTGGACCAGGATGCCAATCGACCATCCAAGTAATGCAGGTGCATATGATGCTTGGTTAGATAGTAAGATAAAAGAAGAGGGTGCTTAAAGCACCCTCTTTTGATTTATTCTTTAAATTTTATTTCTGTGTCTTCAGTAATTGGAGTACTAAAATCAAAATCCCAACTTCCTTCTGATGCTGGCATCAACTTTGGTTTTGTTGCCAATTCTCCCTCTGTTACATTCTGGGTTCCAAATACCGTTCCATTATAGGTAAAGGTTACTGTAAATACTTCTTTCGCTGTATCTTCAAGTGCCGTCTTAATTTCCTCTAAAGAAACGGAGAGTTCGCGACCGCCTTCTGCAATCTCTTTCAAAAACTCTAAAACTTCTACTGGAAGTTCAGAAACTTCGATTTCATCTAAAATAACTAAGACTTCCTCATCGTTGTCTATATAGATAACTGCTTCTTTACTTTCTTGTACCAATGTTTCTTCTGAAACATTTCCATCTTCGTCCACCTTCTGTACACCAACAGCACCTTCAAAAATCATGACTTTCGTTATTGGATTTCCTTCTGCATCCACATCCGTAGTTACACGAAATACTGTACCACGAATCGCCATTACTGAGTTTGGGGTGGTTACTTCAAAAGATGCATCATCTTCTAGCTTGTTCTCAACCTGAATCGTTACAGCTCCTTGCAGCAAATTGATGTTAGTTTTTGATTGCTTTGCATCTCCGGAGGCAGTCAGCTCCAAAACAGTGTCTTCCTCTGCAAGTAAGTATTTATCTTCATCGAGTTTCAGGCGAAGATAACTTTCCAGCATTGTTGTTACTTTGTCGCCAGACATCAAATTCAAATTTTCATAAGCCTCCATGCTGCCCACGGACTCACGCTCTATCGTTGCATCTCCATTCACTTCATACACTTGAATCAAACGATAACCTTCTTCTTCTTTTCCCAAAATGAAGAAAGCAATAATTCCCACCAACACAAGAACAACTGCAGGAATAATGATTTTTAAAATTTTACTGTTATCAGTTTTCTTTTCCATAACATATTATTCCTCCTCTTCTTCAACTTCTTGTGTAAATTCATAATCGCCACTTTCTAATACATAAAAAGTGATTCCTCCAGAATAGCTAGTGCTGTCACCTGTCACCTTCCAGGTTCCTTCGCCGAATTCATATGGTGCACCGCTATCTAAATGTGCTCGTCCTATACTAATTCGTAATGGAATGATTTCTTCTTCGACAACTTCTTCCAACAACTCTTCAAAAACAGATTCTGTGATTGGAACTTCTTCTGTTTCAGGCTTTTCCGGTACCGTTTCTTTCTGGTTCTCTGTTACTATTGCAAGCACCGTAATGTTATCATAAACTGCTGTATTTCCCGCCTTGTCAGCTATCTCTAGTTTGTAGATTTCATTCTGTGCAGTTTGTGCAATATAATAGCCTTCTTCTGTGGCAATCAGTAAATCATTGTTCTTTGTCTCTTCTGTCCCCTCTTTTTTATAGAGATTTATCTCTGAAAAACCAGAACCTGATTCTTCATAAGTAAGATAAAGATTTCCTTCGTATTCACTATCCGATTTTAAAAGGCTCTGTGTTTGATTATTTGCATCTGTGAATAGAAGCGTTGGTGCCGATTTATCCATTGCATAACTGTAGCTAAGCGCAGAAATCTTACCATATGTACCAGATGGAGTTTGTTCTCCTGTTTCAGCATTGACCTCCATAGTCATATCCATTACATAAAGGCTCTTCGTTTTCTCCCCTTCTTCTGAGAATACAATTCCGTCTTTCATCCATCCATCTGCGTTTGCAGCACCAATTGACGCATCACAAACACTATAGTTTTCTGCTGGAACTAACGTTACATCTGATATATACCAGTTATTTGTTCCCATCGCAGAACTAGAATCAACTGTAATATAATTTGAAACATTACTTTCATCCACCGTTACAATATCACCTACTGTAACATCTAATCTGCTTCCAAAGTTTGGAACTTTAACTTGTACATCCCCATTGGTACAGAATGTAATATGATCCATACCCGCTCTTCTGCCTGTTTCATAAGAATAGGTGTTTTCTGTAGCACCAATTTCCCATGTGCCTAACTGGATATTATAAATGGTTTGTTTTTCCGCTGAAAGAGTAATGGTCGCACCCGCTTTTTCATAAAAACCATCGTCTACTCCATCCTCTTTTCTCTCCAAACCTTCCATTGTACATCCTGTTACATAATCTACATCGAATGATACCCAAACCGTATTATTTGCACCTGCATCTTTATCTTCTATTTCAATGGCCACATTAGACGGATTCCAAATTTCTATATCTGCTCGATTATTCATATCAAATGTATATATAACTTCTTCTGTTCCAGTCCTGATTGTCTCTGCCATTCTAATCTGCTGTATTTCATACACAGTTTCAGATGCTGGGCCAGTTCCGTCTGGATCCGTTTTGTATGTTGATGGAATACTACCTTCTGAAAAAGCGACATTTTTATAGTATTCTCCCTGATCCTCATCTTTAAAATAAAGGGCATTAATATCAATTCTTACTGGAAGTGGCGAGTCACTGCTTCCATGGTTTGTTGTCTCCAATTCAGTAAATCCAAATTCTGTTCCTAATGCATATACCTTAAGACTATCTTCATTTGTACTATATATACCCCAGTTTGATCTAAGATCTATTATAAATGCTTCGGAAGGAACATTATAAGTTCCAACATAATTATAGTTATCGTATGTTAACTTGGTTCCTGCTGGTAAACTATCTACTGCTGACTGTGTGTAGACCACTTTTCCTCCAGCATCCCCACCGGATAAGTAAGCAAATACACTAGGATCAAATAAATTATCCGCTATCATATCCTCTGATATCTCTTCTACCTGAATTGACATATCTTCCATCTTTGATTTGTACAATCCTTCTTGGGCACAATAGAATACCTGGTCATATCCAGAGTCCACTGTATTCTCTATTATTTTATTTTCACCTAATAACTCCAGTGAAGAGCTTCCCTGCCACAAACAGAAACGCACAAAACTTGTGTCAACATCTGAAGACACTTTTATGCCCATATTTCTGTCGCATACTTCCCAATTTTCTATGAATGGTATATCCGTTTCTGGTATTGCACCTGCATAAATACTTCCGCTACCACAAAAGTAAACATTTAGACCTGCTTCATTTCCTTCTATCATGTAGGCAATATCAGTTAATTGCCAACAATTGTATATTCCTACTTGCTCACCCTCGAGCACAAAATATATATCCGTTGGAATGACACTTGTCCCAACTTCTAACAGACCAAGATCTAAGTTTTTAGTTACATTTATGACCATCCCATTTGTATACTGGGGCATATCACTTGACGCATCAATTTCATAATCTGTTAAAGCGGCACTTATTGTTTCCGCCGTGGCCTCATTAACGATAAGAACATTATCACTTGGCACGTTAATTTCTGTTCCGCTAGCCACCAGTTTTTCTGTTCCGCCTACAAGTAATATAGTCACAAATAACAATGCCAACAAAGCCGTACCAACAAGTGATTTTATATTACTTTTCTCTCTCCCTTTCATTTTCATATCCGTTCCTCCTCACAAGCTATTGTTGTGTTATTTCTATTTGTCGTCACTCATCACTGCTTCTTCCAACCAGCAGACAAATCGTTCCTCTAATTTTCCTTCCTCTGCCATGCTATGTAAGATTGCACAGGCTTTTGTCTTTGGCATAGGTGGCTTATACGGACGATCACTAGCTGTAAGAGCATCGTAAATATCTGCAATTGCTAAGATTCTGGTTTCCATATCGAGCTGCTCACCGCGGATATGATTTGGATAGCCACTTCCATCCAAATATTCATGGTGCTCTGCTGCCCACCTAGGTACATCCGTATAGTTTTTATTGAAATGTACCTTACTGAGAATCTTTGCAGTCATGGTTACATGACTTTCCATAATCTTTCTGTCTTCGTCGGTTAAAGTACCTTTTCGAACACTTAAACACACCCTCTCAGGTTCAGTAATATAGAACACTTTTTCGCCATCTTCTTTTTCGTAATACATAGTTGCAATTTCCTGCACACGATCGAAGTCTTCCTGCTGAAGGAAACCTACATTGTCAATGCGATGAACAAATTTGATGACGTCATCTAATAAAGTTTCTTTTTCGTTGTACTCATCTTCTGCTATTTTCTGTTTCAAAAAATCAATTTCATAATAACATTTCAACAAAGCAATTCGGTCTTCCAAAGCAGCCATGTCTCCATCTAATCTAGTAGCTCGATTCATGACACTTCTAGGAATAATCATTTTTCCAATATCATGCAAAAGTGCTGCTAGTTGAAGCCTTTCTAATCGCTCTTCATTAAAATCCTCGTCTATTTCTCCAGCTTGATATTTTTCGTTAATCTTCTTCGCTAAAAGAGTTGCATACTCTGCAACCTTACGGGTGTGAGAACCATTGTAAGGTGTTCTTTCGTCGATAGCAGTTGCCATAGCTTCTACAAAGGAGTGTAACTGCTCTTTAATTTCCTCCACATACTGAATATTTGTAAGCTCAATAGCTGCTAGTGAGGCTAAAGAACGGACCACAATTTCGTACTGTGAATCGAATGGAATGACATTTCCATCTTTATCCTGAGCATTCATCATCTGGAGCACACCTATGAGCTCTCCCGTATTGTTTTCTACTGGAATGACCAACATTGACTGGGTGCGGAATCCTGTCATGGCATCGTAGCGTTTAGGACCCGAAAAGTCAAATTCATCGCTATCGTATACATCTGCAATATTTACTACTTTTCTGTGAATAGCAGTATATGCGCACACATTTTCTTCTTTAAATGGAACAGGGGGAATATCTGTAATCTCTTCTCCATCTATCCCTCTATATACATTCTGGGATATAGTTCTCATAATACGAAATCTAAGCACATCATCTTCGTACAGATATAGTGTGCTGGCATCACAATTTGTGATTTGCATTCCTTTTTCAACTATTGTGTTGAGCAACTTATTATCATCTTTCTCTACGGTCAGCTGAATCCCCACATTCAATATATCCTTAAAATCCTGCACCGTTAATCCCATACTTAGTTCCTCCTATTTCATTAAAAAATATGCTTCTCCAACATATATTCTAATGACCTCTTTTGCTTTTCTATTCCAGATACTTCCACCAATATGGTTGTATCTATCTCATAATCTGCTAATTCCTTTTTGTATTTTTTCCAATCAATCTGTCCATCTCCGATGGCATAATGCAAATCATTTTTTAAATCATTGTCATTAATATGCATATGACGAATATATGGTGCCAGTGTTTTCATCCAAAGTTCAGATGACGTACCTGATATCGTTCCATGAGCATAATCCAAACAAATCCCAAAATTTTTGTACTCTATCATCTGTTCTGCCAATTGAGCTAACACATCTGGGGCTTCATCAAACATATTTTCCATGAAAACCTGCTGATTTGGATATTCTTCACATATCTTAGAAAAGAAACTCCTATTGGTTTCTATCCAGTTTTTTAAATAAGTTTTATCCCGGAAATTGAAAATACGATTTGTGTGAAATACTACTCCTCGAAGTCCCATTTCCTTTGCAATGTCCATGGATTGTCTAACGCGCAATTCTGATATTTCTCGTATTTTTTTGTCTGTACTATGTACAGTCACATCGAAAAAGGCTCCATGCATGGTATCCTTCGAAAAGTCACTACGTGTCTTTGCATACAAATCTATAATTTCCATTTGTTTCTTCTTGTCATCAAGGATATCTGGTATAAAGAAGTCATTATACTCAAATGCTCCGTGATATTTTTCTATTAGTTTTAGTGATTCTTCTAGATTTGTTTTATCCGGAATTAGATAGAATCCCTTCATAATGTCTTCCCCACTATTCTTTTATTTTAACTACTTCACATTGTCGACTTGATAAACAAATACGCCCTGCTCTTTACCCTTTAATGGAATCTCTCCTACTGGCGTTACTTCCACTCGGTCTTTTACGTTATCATATACTTCCTGACTAATCAGAATCTGTCCACGTTTTGCATTGCTTTCTAAACGAGCTGCGGTATTTACTGTATCTCCGATGGCCGTATAGTCCATACGGAATTCACATCCTATATTTCCTACAACTGCATCACCACAGTTTACACCAATGCCAAAGGCAACGCTTCTTCCAAAACGTGCTTCGAATTTCTCTGCCAATGCTTCGGAGCCAGCCTTCATATCCCAAGCGGTTTTTACTGCACGATAAATATAGTCATCCAAATCCAACGGCGCATTGAATACTGCCATGGTGGCATCACCTACAAATTTATCTAAGGTACCTTTATTATTAAATATCGACTGTGTAGTAAGTGAAAGGTATTCGTTCAAAATCTCAACCACTTCTTCTGGTTTTAAAACCTCAGACATGGTTGTAAAGCCTCGTATATCTACAAAAAGTACTGCAATGTGTCTTCTCTCTCCACCAAGTTCTACTTTGAAATCTTTTTTCTTACTAATTTCATCTACAATCTGAGGAGCCATATACTGCTTAAACACATTCACGATTTGTCTTCTTCTCTTGATTTCTGCAATATAGCCTATAACCACGTTAGTTGCGTAACTAACAATCAGCATGAGTGGTAACACCAAAACTGGAAGGATATATCCTCTTCCATATGCAAGTTTTACTATAACGACAGAACCGATTACCAATATTCCCATCATAATGCCCGAAGGCACAACTTTAAGTTTTGGGGAGATAGCGAAAAAGGCTGCAACCACAAGAGATGCAATCAAAGCATATGTTGTCTTGGAAACTTCTTTCTGTATATTTCCATTTAAAAGGGCATCCACAATGTTTGCCTGAATCTCAACCCCATACATTTGTGTTCCGTGGGAAATAGCTGGTGCATAAGAATCCATAAGTCCGGTTGCGTATGCTCCTACAAATACAATACCATTCGTAAAGAGCGCTGGATTTACTTCTCCACTTAATACATCGCAAAGCGATACCACACTGTATCCACCTGTCTGACACGCATATTGGAATGGCACCAGATTGTCTTCATAATTGTTCGGCAGGATAGGTGTCTGTCCATGCGACTCCATATACTGAATATAAGTCTGCATTGCGAAACTATAATGCGTGGTTTCATCTTCATTAACCACTGACATAAAACGACGAACATATCCATCTTCGTCTACGATTGTGTTTGCGTAACCATAGGTTGTACTTTCTTTTAGTTCTGCAAATGGATAGTCAACTTCATCAATATAAAACGGATTAAAAGTAACTCTCCCATTTTCATCCATCTCTGGTTGCTCTTTAAACTGGATGTTGTAAGCGGTAACTACATTTCCTGCTTGTTTACATGCATCTGCAAATTGCTGATCCACTGTAGTCTCTGTTGATTCAATGTACATGATATCGAAAGCAATTACTGCTGGCCTTTTTGTTTCATCCTGATTCAAAGTCTCAACTACTTGCTTAGAAATATCACGACTCCATTGATTCATTGGTCCATATTCCTGCAATGTCTTATCATCGATTGCTAAGATAAAGATACGATTATCTGGAGTAGTCCCCACTTGACATAATGTATCCGATACTATCTTATCCCATGTAAAAAAAATATTTGTATATAGAAGAATAAATGTAATCACAAAGGCTAGAATTGGCATTACTATTTTTCTAATATTCTCTTTTTGCATATACTACCCCCATTTTCGCGATACCTATACTTATACAAATTTTACTCCAAGAGTTATATATATACAAGCGGCTTTGATTGTATACATGTTGTTGTCTAGGCTTTTTATAAACAACGTAGGTAAAAAAACTCCTGCACATTTCTGTGCAGGAGTTTTACATTAATAAACAATATGAACCTTTTTAGATATTTAATAACTCAGCATATTCTTTTAATGCACCATCTGTGTCATGTGCAAGTACTTTCTTAGCGAGTACTTTTCCGAGCTGTACACCTTCCTGATCGAAGCTGTTGATGTTCCATACGAAGCCCTGGTACATAACTTTGTTTTCGAAGTGTGAAAGAAGTGCACCAAGTGATGCTGGTGTAAGTTTGTCACCTACGATGATACTTGATGGACGTCCGCCTTCGAAGTATTTGTTCTTGTCATCGTCTTCTTTACCACAAGCGAAAGCTACAATCTGAGCTACTGCGTTTGCACAAAGTTTTGCCTGGCTTGTGCTGCCTTCGATCACGATATCGTTTTCCATCTGGTTGTTCTTGTATCCTACGAACTGAAGTGGAACGATGTCTGTTCCCTGATGTAATAACTGATAGAATGAGTGCTGTCCGTTTGTTCCCGGTTCACCAAAGATAACTGGTCCTGTTACATAGTCGATTGGTTCGCCAAAACGGTTTACTGATTTACCATTGGATTCCATGTCGAGCTGCTGTAAGTGAGCTGGGAAACGGCTAAGTGCCTGTGAGTATGGAAGCACTGCTGTATCTAAATATCCGAGTACGTTTCTTTCATAAACACCGATTAATGCGTCGAGCATTGCTGGGTTTTCAAAGATGTTAGCGTTTGTAGCTGTCTTATCTGCTGCTGCTGCACCATCTAAGAACTGTGCGAATACTTCTGGTCCAAATGCACATGAGAGCACTGCTCCACCTACACCTGAGCAAGATGAGAAACGTCCACCAATATAGTCATCCATGAAGAATGCTGCAAGATAATCGTCACTCTTAGCTAATGGAGATGTCTCACTTGTAACAGCAATCATGTGTTTAGAAGCATCTAAACCTGCTTTTGCCAAAGCATCTTTTACGAATGACTCATTTGTCAATGTCTCAAGTGTTGTACCAGATTTTGACACAAGTACGAAAATAGAATGTGCAACATCAATATTGCTTAAAACACCTGCTGCATCATCCGGGTCAACATTGCTGATGAACTGTGCTTTCATCTTTAATGTGTTATTTACTTTTGCCCAGTTTTCAAGTGCAAGGTACATTGCACGTGGTCCTAAGTCACTTCCGCCGATACCGATTTGTACGACTGTTGTGAACTTTTCACCTGCTGCATTTGTAATCTCACCATTATGTACTTTGTTTGCAAATTCAGCGATTTTCTTTTGTTCATTCAAATAAAATTCACGTTTATTTACACCGTCAGCGATTACGTCTTCGCCTAATTGTCCACGTGTTAATTGGTGAAGTACAAGACGTTTTTCACCTGTGTTAATCACTTCACCATTGTAAAGAGCTGCGTATTTTTCTGTAAGTTGAGCTTCCTTAGCTAATTTTGCAAGTACTGCTAAAACGTTGTCAT
>JAZURS010000015.1:0-2867 GCA_045606325.1 Agathobacter sp. | reverse complement strand
ATCAACGCTTAATTACATAGCAACCACTAAATGGTAAATTAGAGAAGGCTTTGCGAATGCAAAGCCTTCTCAGACTGTAGACAAAGTAGCATCGAGAAACGTCGTTTCTCGGTGCGTTTTTCTTTTATTCTTTAATGATTTATTCAAAATGAGCGAAAACAGCCATATCCTAGGCCATTTGTAATCCCCATTCGTTCCTGATTTTTGCAAGTTTCTTTAAATTCATGCACGCAAAGGTAAGCGCGACTTTCATTGCCATTCGCGCCTTTCCATACATCTGTGTATAACGAAAACCATGATTCTCTTTGGCTGTTCCAAAGATTCTTTCAATCGTTTCTTTTCTGTGTGAATAAAGTTCTTTCATCCCTTCGGTGTAGCGGATATCTTCGCATACTTCCATGTAATCTTCCCACACATGACGGGTCACAAGTTTTACATGTTCCTTACTATGTGTACACTGTTCCAAGTAAGGACAGCTTGCACATATCTGACCACAGCTTTTATACTCACGATATCCTTTGCGATTTGTGGTTCTGTATGATAAAACCTGATTGTTTGGACAAATATAACAATCGTTATACTCATCATAAACGTATTCGTATTTCTTAAAAAATCCATCTTTTGTCATTGGTTTTTTATAAGGGAATACAGGCTTTACACCATCATCAAGCAACATCTTTGCTATTGCAGGATTTTTGTAGCCTGCATCTACAACACAGTATTCCATTCCTGTATTCTGGAGTTTATCATAAAGGTTCTTAAAAGTTCTGCTGTCATGTTCATTGCCTGGATTAACTGTAAAATCTAAAATCCATCCGTTTTTATCGCAGGCAGTCTGGATGCCATAAGCAAATACATTTTTATGTTCCCCTTTTCTGAACCATCCGCTTTCAGGGTCAGTAGTGCTGCACTTAATCGTCTTTTCATCCGTTGGAACATCATCGGTGTAATCTTTAAAGTTATCTCCACCACCAGAGCCTGGGTTGTTATCATCGTCTTTCTTCTTTAACGGCTTCTTTCCATGTGCATCTCTGTCTGCATCGATTTCCTTTCGAAGCATCTCCTCAAAGAATAATGCTTCCTGCTGTGCAATTCGTTTCTGCATCTTTTTATTATTCGCACGAGCCTTTACATGTGTTGCATCAACAAACACTTCTGTAGGATCAACAAGTTTAAAGCGATAGCACTCTTCTAAGATATGACGGAAAATCTGTTCAAACAGTTCTGTATCCTTAAAGCGTCTTGTATAATTCTTGCCAAATGTAGAGAAATGAGGAACAGGGTCATAAAGTTCCAATCCCAAGAACCAGCGATATGCCATGTTTACTTCTATCTCTTTGATTGTCTGGCGCATACTTTTAATGCCATAAAGATACTGAATAAGTGGTATCTTAATAAGCGTAACAGGATCAATGCTTGGTCTGCCTGTACCATGTGAATAAGTATCACGTACAAGATCATAAATAAACGTCCAGTCAATAGCTTTCTCAATAATACGAAGCAGATGGTCTTGTGGTACTAAATCATCTATGCAGACGATTTGCATCTGCTTTCTAACTTTTTCGTTTTCCTGTGTCATCATGGCAGAAATCCTCACTAAATTTGATACAATAATTATACCACAAAACACATAAGAAAGCCCGTAAAATCAAGGTTTTCAAAGGAAAACCTTATAATTCTTATTGCTCTTGACTATAAAAAATCTGGAGACACTTCCTCTGTCAAGAGCCTGCCATATATGGTGCTTCGCACTCTTGACAGAGGAAGTGCTCCAGATAGAATCACAAACAAGAGCAATAAGAATTAGTGTAACAGCAAAGCTGTTCTAAAATAGAAAAGCCCAACCACGAAGGTTGGGACTTTGTCTACAGTCTGAAGGTTGCCACAAAATTGTGACAACCTTTATTTTTTACTATCTATTTACAAAATTCAAATAAAAATTCATCCGCTGGACAAGGTTTACCATAGTAATAACCCTGAATATAATCTGGTCCAAGCTTCTTTATTTCCTGAAGCTCAGCCTCTGTCTCAATACCTTCAATACAAATCTTAAGCCCTAAACTATGCACCAGCTGAATAATATTTTGCATCAAACTTCTCTCAAAATCATTTGACAATGCTTTCATTGTAAATCCACGATCGAGTTTTACAACATTAGGATTTACATCCCCAATATTCATAAGGTTCGAATACCCAGTTCCAAAATCATCCAATGCAATGGTAACACCATGCTGATGCAAATGATTCCATACTTTATGCATTTGTGCAGAATCCTCTACCTGTCCAGATTCGGTAAGTTCAATGGTAATGCTAGAAGAAGACATTCCATGTTCATTCAACAATCGGAAGAATTCCACTACAAATGGACTCTTTAAGACCTGCACATAAGAAACGTTAACATTTACATTGAACGCTCCCATTCTTTCCTGCACACTACGACAAAATGTCATTGCCTGATCTAATACCCATTTCCCAACTGGAATAATCAATCCACTCTCCTCTAAGATAGGAATGAATTCTACTGGCGAAATTCTTTCACCATTTGGAAGTGTATAACGAAGCAATGCTTCTGCTCCATGAGGTGTTGGTACATCAAAACAATTTACGATTGGCTGATAATATACCTCGAAACCTTCAAAAGCATTTGAAATTGCCTCACGGATTGCACTTAAAATCATATTTCTTCTAAGGAATGCTTCATAATCATATAAATCAAAGAAATATACTTGATTTTTTCCACGTTTCTTTGCCTGACTAAGTGCAAACTGCGAAAGCTTAATCAATTCCTGAAATTCCATGCCACACAGTTCAGCACAAGATAGTACACCACCAGAAATCGTAAATACAGTTTCATAACGATTTTTCTC
>JAZURS010000014.1:0-27718 GCA_045606325.1 Agathobacter sp. | reverse complement strand
CAGGGTCTTTAAAACGTTCTTTATTCCATGTAAATACACAGCGTTTTGATCCCTCAACTGTATCCTGAGCGGTATATCCGCTAGAAAGTTGAAAGCCTGAAATCGGTATTTTTTCTTCTCTAGCATTATCTATAAATTCTAAAATCGCATCATCCGAATCCTTTGGAAGTTCTGAATAATACATAGAGGAACCTAAGTACCCTAATGCTGCTTTTGGTAGCATAGCTGATTTTCCTGTTAAATCCGTATAACGACTTACTACTTCTTTTATAGATGGTCCTGCAATAAAGAAGAATTCAATATCACCACCGTTGGTACGATATGTACTGTGTCTTCCCCAATAGTTGCTTAATTTTCGTCCGATGTCAAAATCACATTCATAGGTATTATGATAGAAATAACCAACAGCTTTCTTTGTTCTATCATTTAATTTTATAAAGAAAGGAATATGTTTATATAAAGCATCTGTTTCCTTAGCATTATAACCAAATGCATCTGTTTGGCAGGAAGTCATATGTTTTTCAAATTTATTAAACGCTCCACTTCTTTCACCAAAACCATAAAAATGGTCACCTTCTACAATCTGGCTCGCATGAATTCTTCTTTTGTTTGTATCTTCGAAATAGGCCATTTCAGACACATCCTGATGTAGTAAAGTACCATCTTTATCAAAAACTTGAATCTTAAACGGGTCTTTTTGAATTACAACATCTAAGATGTTTCCATGTAAGATTACAGAATCATTTTTTTCTTCATATATAGGTTTTTTTATAGAAATCTGCGTTCTTTTCTCTCCTAAGAATTTATCAAAACGGTCTTCCCACCCTGTTAGCATTAAACTGTAAGATTCCTCTGTAAAATCTCCATCAAAACCTGCTCTGATACGCACAATCTCATCTGTTAAAAACCAAACACGCACTTCTGCGTCATTTGTTTTTATGCTTGTATAAGTGTCGTTTTGTCTAATATCGATAACTTTCGTACATATCCTCATATCTATTCCCCCAAGAATTCATTACGTTCTATACATCAATCATAACACAAAAGGCAGCGTCTTTACTAGACACTGCCTTGTATAATTTTATGTAACTTATCTCTGTGCAAGTTCCTGTGTAATATCCTCCCAAGTAACTCCTTTTTCCACCATTAAAACCATACAATGATAGAGGAAATCAGAAATCTCATATTTGATTTCTTCAGGGTCTGGATTTTTTGCCGCAATTACAATCTCAGTACTTTCTTCACCGAGTTTTTTAAGAATCTTATCTACACCCTTGTCAAAGAGATAGTTTGTATAAGAACCTTCTTTTGGATTTTCTTTTCTATCTTTAATAATGCTGTAAACATCTTCAAATACCTTAAGAGGATTTTTTTCAATATACTCTTTTTGAACAATATTATTAAAGAAACAGGTTGGGCTTCCTGTATGACAAGCGACGCCTACCTGCGATACTTTTGCCAAAATGGTGTCATAGTCACAGTCTGCAGTAAGTGACTTTACATACTGGTAATGACCAGAAGTTTCGCCTTTTAACCAAAGCGCCTGACGACTACGACTATAATATGTCATTTTCCCCACGTTAATTGTGTTATTAAAGGCTTCTTCGTTCATATAAGCCATCATAAGAACTTCGTTTGTACGATAATCTTGTACGATAACTGGCACTAAGCCCTGTTCATTTGGCTTAAGATTTTCCCACTTTAATGCTGGTGCAAAATTATCCATGATAATTCCATCTGCAGAAAGTTCTGATTTCAACTTCATGATATCCGTTTTTGGATCATTTAATAATGGTCCAGTAATACCTCGAATGTTTTTTCTGCTTAGTAGGAATAAAATATCACTGTATTCTAAGGAATCAGTGTTTACCACATATGGTATTTCAGATAAATTATCAATTGCATCTAAGATTTTTGTATCTAAGATATATAATTCATGGAAAGTTTCTTCAATATCTGATTTATGCTTATAGATAAAGTCTACATTATGTACAGATAAAACGATTCTGTCCTTTCCAAAACGCTGGCTGGCTTCTTCTGCTAGTCCAATACTACTCTTCTTTGCAGCATTCAACATTACCTGCATACAGCCTGCATATAGAAGTTTCTTGATATCTTCGATGCGGTTGATGTTTCCACCTGCACATACCTTGATTTCAATGTTTCTATTAATATTCTTAATAGTATTAATGTTTTTTTCATGCTCGTCGTCATCAGTAGATAAATCCAAAATCACAATTTTGTCTACACCACTGTCATTATACATCTGACAGAGCTGATAAATATCTTCGATTTCTGTAAAATCCTTATTAGATTTTACAGCCTTGCCATCTTTTAAATATAAAGTGGCAACTATATTCTTAGTTTCCATTACAAACTTCCTTTCGTTGACAAAATGTCCGCAATACGAGGATCTATTGTTGTTGCCTCATCCAAAGCCTTTGCAAATGCTTTAAACATAGCTTCTGCCATATGGTGATTATTGCCTGGAGTAAGCACTTTAATATGTAAATTCATGCCAGCCGAATAAGAAACTGCATAGAAAAACTCTTTAATCATTTCTGTCTCTAAATCACCGATTTGAGGCACTGTAAAATTTGCATCCCAAGAAAAATATGGTCTGCCGCATAAATCTACAGCACATAAAACAAGGCTTTCATCCATTGGTAAGGCAAAATTTCCATAGCGTTTAATGCCCTTTTTATCACCAATAGCTTCTTTGATTGCCTGTCCAAGCACGATACCGCAGTCTTCTACTGTATGATGTGTATCTACACCTAAATCACCATCGCATTTTAAAACTAGATCAAAAAATCCATGTTTAGAAAAACCTTCTAGCATATGGTCAAAGAAACCTACACCAGTATCAATGTCGGATTTACCGGTTCCATCGACTACAAATTTAGCTTCAATATCGGTTTCTCTCGTTTTTCTTTCTACATTTGATATTCTTTCTGACATATGAGTAACCCTCCATTTGCCTATTATAATCTCTTTTGTATAAAAAGACAAATTAATCTTCGAAACGCACACGGATTGAATTTGCATGTGCTGTCAACTGTTCTGCTTCGGCAAAATCTACGATATCTTTGTAAACTGCCTTTAATGCTTCTTTCGAATAGTTGATAATACTAGATTTCTTTACAAAATCATCCACGCTAAGTGGCGAGAAGAATTTTGCTGTTCCATTTGTAGGTAATACATGATTTGGCCCAGCGAAATAATCACCAAGAGGTTCTGATGAATATTCTCCGAGGAAAATAGCACCAGCATTACGAATCTTTGTCATTACTTCGAAAGGATTCTTAGTCACTACTTCCAAGTGTTCAGATGCGATTTCGTTGGTTGCATCAATTGCATCTTCCATATTTTCTGCTACTAAGATATATCCATAATTATCCAAAGATTTCTGAATAATTTCTTTTCTAGATAATACGGATACGAATTTGTCCACTTCAACAGAAACCTGTTCTGCCAGTTCTTTGCTTGTAGTAATTAAAATTGCAGACGCAAGTTCATCATGCTCTGCTTGTGAAAGCAAATCTGCAGCTACGAATTTAGGGTTTGCAGTTTCATCTGCAAGGACAAGAATCTCACTTGGTCCCGCGATAGAATCGATACTTACATAACCAAATACAGCCTTTTTCGCTAAAGCAACATAAATATTTCCAGGTCCAACGATTTTATCTACCTTTGGAACACTTTCTGTACCAAAAGCCATCGCAGCTACCGCCTGAGCACCGCCTACCTTGTATATTTCATCGACACCAGCTTCTTTTGCTGCAACAAGTGTTGTAGGATACACTTTTCCATCTTTTCCTGGTGGTGTTGTCATAATGATTTTGCTTACACCTGCCACCTTTGCAGGCATAACATTCATAAGAACGGATGATGGATAAACCGCTTTACCACCTGGTACATATACACCTGCGATATCCAGTGGAGTCACTTTCTGACCTAAAATAATTCCTTCTTCCGTAGTAAACCAAGAGTTCTGAAGCTGTTTTGCATGGTATTTTTCGATGTTTGCTTTTGATTTACGTATAATTCCCAAAAGCTTTTCATCAACCTGCTCATAGGCTTCCTTGATTTCTTCTTCTGTAACCAAAATTGAACCTGCATCTACCTTGGCACCATCAAATTTTTCTGTGTACTCAAAAAGTGCTGCATCTTTACGTTCTCTAACATTATTTACAATTTCATTTACTCTGCCTTCAAACTCTCCATAGTGGTTTGGACTACGTTTTAAAAGGTTTTCTAATAAATCATTTTTTGTATCTTTGTTTAATGCTAATATTCTCATAGAATCTCCTTTAAATCACGAATAAGTTTCGTAATTCTTTCATTTTCCATCTTCATACTTACTTCATTAACAACCATACGTGCAGATAATGGACATACTTCTTCGAGTACATCTAATCCATTTTCTCTTAAGGTTGCTCCCGTCTCTACAATGTCACAAATCACATCAGAAAGACCAACAATAGGTGCAAGTTCAATGGAACCATTTAACTTAATAATCTCTACAGTTTGATGTTTTTCGTTATAAAAATAATCTTTTGCAATCTGTGGATACTTTGTTGCAACTCGAATCTGTTCCTGGTGTTTTAATAATTCCTTTGCAAATTCTGGTCCACAAATACACATCCTACATTTCCCAAAACCTAAATCTAAAACTTCATAAATATTTCTGCCTTCTTCTAAAATAGTATCCTTACCAACAATACCGATATCTGCAGCACCATGTTCTACATAAGTAGGTACATCTGGACCTTTCGACAAGAAGAAACGAAGTTTCAATTCTTCATTTACAAAGATAAGTTTACGAGTATTTGGATCAAAGATTTCTTCGCATGTAATTCCTATTTCTTCAAATAACTGCAATGTTTTCTTTGCTAAACGACCTTTTCCCAAAGCGAAAGTCAGATATCTATTATCTTCTTTCTCTTTTTTTGTAGATGTTGCAGTCATAAGCTGATCAACTACAAAAGCAAATCCAATCGCTGGTGCATCTGTATCAAAGTTGCTAAGCAATGTGTCATAACGACCACCCTTTACGATAGGTTCGCCTAAGCCATAGGTATATCCTGCAAAAATAATTCCAGTATAGTATTCGTAATTACTAATCATACCAAATTCAAAGGATACATATTTATCAATACCTTTTTGTTTTAATATGCTATTTAATTCGTTTAATAAATCAATCGATTTCGCTACTTTTGGATATTGTGCAGCCCATTTCTTAGCATTCGTAAGATCTTCGTCTGTAACATCAAAGTCTGCCAAAAGTAAGAATAACATCTTTAATGATTCATCAACATCTAATTCTTCTACAAAATCCTCAACGCCGAGGAAGTTTTTATTATCTAATAAAGCACGAAGCTTATTTGCCTGTTTTCGTCTTAAATTAGCTGCATCAAGTAATGCATCAAAAAAACCTGCGTGTCCCACTGAGATTTGGAACTCTTCAATTCCAATTGCTTTTACACAGTCAACTACCATTGAGAGCATCTGAGCATCTGCTTCAGCAGAGCCATCTCCAATATACTCAACACCACACTGGGTAGTTTCTTTTAAACGCCCCTGATAACTAGATGAATTGGTAAAAGTATTTCCCATATAACAAAGCTTTACAGCTTCTTTCTCTGGATCAAAATACTTCGCAACACATCTCGCTATGGATGGTGTAAAGTCAGGTCTTAAAACAACTGTATTTCCTTCTGTATCAAAGAATTTGAATAAATCCTTAGAAGGAGTGGTTCCAAGCTGTTTGCTAAATACATCAAAATATTCAAACGTAGGTGTCTGAATATCCTGACAACCATATTCTACGAATACCTGATGAAGTTTGTTCTGTATATTTAATTTGCTCTGATATGCTTCGTTATAAAGGTCTCTAACACCATCTGGTGTGTGTAATAATTTGTTTTTCATATAACCCTCACTTTAGGATACGCCTATCCTACTATAATTTGAAATTATTATAAATTAATAGGGTACTCATGTCAACGTGAGTACCCATGCCTTTTTGTTATATGTATTATTCGCTGTGGAATGGCTTATTATCGCTGTTCTAAATCTTTTTGCAAAGCTTCCAAATATGGAATGAACACACCAGGGGTTTCTTTCAAGAAAAATTTTACATCTAATTCATCATAACGAAAACTTTTTCTCCCACCTTCTAGCATTCTATTCCAGAATTTTAATAATTCTTCAAAACGCATATAATAGAATTCATTTCTCTTTGTAAATGAAATCAGAATAAATGCAACACCATCCTGTTTCTCGAAATTTCGCATAAATTCTACCTGATGATCATGAATATTTGCAAGTGGAAATGTATCTGTATTGCACTCTTTCGCATCAAAACATACCGGAACCCCCTGAACTACTCCAATATAGTCAACGGTACTCTTTTGGTCAAAATACGCGAGAGTGATATGTCTCGTATCCTTATCAATATTAATTGGCGTAATCGGTGTAGGCACCTTTTGGATTAACGCTAGATTGTTTGCTAAATATTTTTCATTTGTTCGGTTTACTAGGTCTTCTAAGGTAGAACCTCGTAAACCTCTTGAATTCCAGGTTGGCATAATGGCTCCTTATTTCAATAATTTTTCAAATATACTTGCTGGTTCTGCCATAACTGTTCTGCCATCTGGAAACTCCAAACGATATGCATGAAGCAGCTGGTGATTTACCTTGTAACTATCATAATATTTTTTATTTATCTTTTCATCTCCATACTTCATGTCACCAAGGATTGGATGTCCAATCGTAGATAAATGAAGACGAATCTGATGTGTTTTACCTGTTACCAAGTGAATTTCAACTAAGGTTAGACCGTTCTTAGATAAAAGAGGTTTTACGCCTGTTTCAATGTAATCTGAACCTTCAACCTGCTCCTTATTAAAGGAAACTTTATTGGTGCTCTCATCTTTAAGAAGATATCCTTTCAGTTCAAGCTCTTCCTTTAATTCACCAGCCACAATAGCACGATAATACTTTTCTATTGTACGCTCGCGAATGCCTTCTCCGAGTTGCTGTAAAGCATTTAATGTTTTTCCAAATAACAGTAAGCCGGTTGTATTTCTGTCCAAACGATTCACTACAGAAGGACGAAAGGTCTGAAATTCTTCAAAGGATAACTCTCCTTTGTTTATCATATACCCTAACAGGTATTCGTTTGCGGACAAATCCTTATTAGAGGCCTTCTGTGATAGCATATTGTAAGGCTTGTCTGCTACTATCATTTCATCATCTTCATAAACAATTTTAAGGCCTTTTAGATTAAGCGTCTTTAAATGTTCATATTCTCTTTTTAAATCTTCTAAGTTAACGTAAAATTTATCAAAGGTCTCGTCGCTTAAGAAAATGCTAATTACATCTCCAGCCTTTAACTTCTCGTTTCCTTCTGCTTTTTTCTTATTAATGACGATATTTTTCTTTCTCATCATCTTGTAAAGAAAACTAGTAGTTGCATTTGGGAGAAGTTTCTTAAGATACTTATCAAATCTTTGATTTTCCTCGTTTTTTTGAATGACAAATTCTTTCATAGTTTATTTCTTTTTCTTGTTATGGACGTTTCGAATCGTCTTTTTCTTTCCTTTTTTCTCGGTAGAACCTTGAGTTTTGTTTTTTCCGTAGTTGCCTTTTTTTGTGCTGCTCTTATTCGAAGCACCAGTCTTCTCTCCGGCAAATTTTCTAGGCTTAATCAAGCAATGTTTTTCAAATCCGATTAAATCTTGTCTTCCGGCCTTTGTAAGTGCTTCATAGACAAGGTCATAGTTTTTAGGATTACGATACTGAATTAAAGCACGCTGCATTGCTTTTTCGTGTGGGTTCGTCGATACATATACCTCTTCCATGGTTCTTGGGTCTAAGCCTGTATAGTACATACAAGTAGAAATGGTAGATGGTGTTGGATAAAAGTCCTGTACCTGTTCTGGCATATAGCCCAAATCACGTAGATATTCCGCCAATTCAATCGCTTCTTTTAAAGTTGAACCTGGATGTGAAGACATCAGATATGGCACTAAATATTGTTCTTTCCCAATTTTTTTGTTCATATCCTTATATGCCTGTACAAACTTGTTGTACACTTCAACCGATGGCTTTCCAAGACGTGGTAGTACTGCATTAGAAATATGCTCTGGTGCAACCTTGAGCTGACCACTGACATGATGTTCGCAAAGCTCGCGTAAGAAAGTCTTATCTTTATCTGCCATTAAGTAGTCAAAACGAATTCCAGAACGAATAAACACTTTTTTCACCTTAGGTAGTTCACGTAATTTTCGAAGCAGTTCAATGTAATCCTTATGGTCTACTTCAAGATTCTTACATGGCGTTGGGAAAAGACATTGTTTATTTGGACATGCACCTTTTTCTAACTGTTTCTGACAGGCTGGTGCACGGAAGTTTGCTGTAGGTCCACCAACATCATGGATATATCCTTTAAATTCTGGGTCCTGTGTAATAATCTTCGCTTCTTCTACAATGGAATCATGACTTCTCGTCTGAATAATACGACCTTGATGGAAGGTAAGTGCACAGAAACTACATCCACCAAAGCAGCCACGATTACTTACAAGCGAGAATTTAATCTCACGAATCGCTGGTACACCACCTGCCTCTTCATAAGATGGATGGTAATTTCTCATATATGGTAACGCATATACAGCATCCATTTCCGTCTGTGACAATGGTTTTTGAGGTGGATTCTGCACAACAAAGTTTGTTCCATATCCTTCTACCAAACGTTTTCCTGAAAATGGATCGGTATTGCAGTACTGTGTGTAGAAACTTTCTGCAAAAGTACGCTTGTTCTCCTTTATTTCGTCCCATTCAGGCAACCAAATCGCATCATAGATACTATCTTTATCTTTTGTTTTATAAACGGTTCCATCGATGAAAGTAATATCTTTTACATCAATTCCGGATTCTAAGGCTTCTGCGATTTCTACGATACTTCTTTCGCCCATACCATAGGAAATTAAGTCAGCTCCTGAATCTAATAAAATAGAACGTTTTAATTTATTTGACCAATAATCATAATGTGCAAGTCTTCTTAAACTTGCTTCAATACCACCAATAATAATTGGAATTTTTTTGTAAGTACGACGAATTAGGTTGCAATATACCACCGTAGCATAATCTGGTCTTTTTCCCATGATTCCACCTGGTGTAAAAGAATCACTTTCACGTCTTTTCTTTGATACGGAGTAATGATTCACCATAGAGTCCATATTTCCGCCAGAAACAAGGAATCCAAGTCTTGGCTCACCCATAATGGAAATAGATGCGTCATCCTTCCAATCGGGCTGTGAAATAATACCCACAGAAAAACCTCTCGACTCCAAGATGCGCGAAATAATGGCAGGACCAAAAGAAGGATGATCCACATAGGCATCCCCTATAACATAGACAAAGTCAAATTTCTCTATCCCACGCTCTATCATATCTTCTTTTGAAATTGGTAAATAACCCATAAAACCTCCAGTTCAAAACTGCCAAATAATAAGCAGAATCAAATTTTGCGAATTATTTTAGCAGTTCTATAAATCTTTAATTTCATCTTCGGTAAGTTTTCGATACTCACCCTTTTCTAATTCTCCAAGGGAAAGTGAGCCCATGGAAAGCCTCTTTAAATACGTTACTGTGCAACCTATCGCTTCAAACATACGCTTTACTTGATGAAAACGTCCTTCATGAATGGTAAGTTCAGCTTCTTTGTCCGATAAAATCAGCAATTCTGCTGGCAAAGTTGGCTTATCGTCTCCTATATCTATACCTTTTTTAAACTGTTCTACAGCCGATACAGGTACTTCTTTATCCAAAATTGCATAGTAAGTCTTTGGAATATGATGCACTGGGCTTAGCAAATGATGTGTCAATGGACCATCATTTGTAAATAACAATAAACCTTCGGTATCCAAATCCAATCTACCTACTGGTGAAATTTCTTTTGCTAGTATATCTTCAGGGAAGTATTCCATAACAGTTTTATGGATATTGTCTTGTTTCGCAGTCACACAGCCAGCGGGCTTGTGGAGTAAATAATAAACATACTTTTCATAAGTAATCTCTTTTCCCTTAAAATAGACACTATCATTATTTTCGTCTACTTTAACATCAGGCTTGGAAATTACCACACCATTAACTGTTATCTGTTTCGATTTTATATATTTTTTCACTTCACTTCGTGTACCTATGCCACAGTCGGCTAGATACTTGTCTATTCGCAACATACTATTCCTCTAATTTCAATGAATCAATTAGAAAACTAATTATCTTCTTTCTATAACCATCAATAAAAATATTATCTTTAGACTCACTTGCTTCAACATCAACAAAATACTTGTTTGTTATTTTAGTTATTGATAACGAATCTAATGGCCATCCTTCATGACGTTTATTTGATGGAGTACTTACCATATAAAATGAATCGGTTTTGGTTATCTCTCCATTATCCATAAAAGATGTAATTTTTCCCTTATTATAGACTGCAATACCATCTAAATAATAAGCATTTACTTTACCACCTAATGATTGAATCAATTTAGAATAATATTCTATCATTTCTTCATCATCTAATCTTTCATTGCTATTAGGTGTTCTAATATTAAGACCAGGCTGTCTTACATCATTTAAAGACAATTCTTCAAAATACAATCCAGAATCGTTACAAATAACAACATCAAAATATTTCGAATAGAATTTTGCTTTTATAATTGCATTTTCCTCTGGATTTCTCCCCACCTCATCAGGCTCTGCTATAATATTAAAATCCTTAAGTATATAAAACTGTATATCATAACCAGATAACAAATCGGCAAATCTTTTAACTTTGGATGGATTGGTAGTCCCAATTAAAACTTCCATTTTGTTTTCTCCATTAATACAAGGTTTATCTGTCTTTAAAAATATCAACTTCAAACTTCCCTCTGCTCCATAACCACATCGGAGTATGAACATCTATAGGTTTTAAATCTGTTTCTTTAAGTATGTTTTCCCATCTTTCAGCAAGTACAATTTGAGCATTTGATAGTTGTGTTTCCTCTACAGAAATAACTCCTAACTTTTGACTTGCTTGTATAACATGTGTATCAGGTGCAACTGTAATATTTTCTCTATCAACAAATTCTATGTCTGTATATTGTTCAAGTACATACAACCAATAATTACAGATTTTATTTCCACCCAAATAAGGAAAGTCTTTTTTATTATTTTGTATGTGTTTCTTTGTCTTTTTAACCGAATAATCATTGATGAGAAATAAATTCCGAACATCTCCATCCAACTTATTCTCAATTGTTTCGCATATTTTCTTCCAAATTAAAGGTTGTTTATTTGGTTGTAATGCAACTTTATATTCGACCAAATATTTTCTTAACAAATCTTCTGGCATTGTACAGACTTCTTTGCTATCAAAAAGAATTGTCGCATTTTTATCCGCATACATTCTATTTGCACATTCCCACAAAACATACGAATTTCTTTGATAATTTAGTGCCATAGGTAAGGTAAAATACATATAGTTCTGTTTAGAGTTTTTCTCTAAATGTGGATTTTCATCTTCAGGCATTTTTTCTCCACCTAATAATCCACATTCATATGCATGAACTAATTTATTCACTTTAACTAAGATTTCATCTCTATTATCCATTCAATTACCTTATTTCGCCTGTTTCAAATATTCTACTAAGAACTTCCATACGCGTTCTGTTGATTCGATATTAAGTCTTTCCTGTGGTGTGTGAATATCAAAATTCTGTGGCCCAAAGGATACACAATCTAAGTCTTCGATTTTCTCAGAGAGAATACCACATTCAAGACCTGCATGAATAGCAGTAAATTCTGGTTCTTTGCCATAAACCGCTTTGTAAGCAGCTGCAATTTCCTCACGGAGTTTTGATTCTGCTTTGTATTCCCAAGCAGGATAGTCACCAACTACTTCTGCTTCTCCACCTAACAGTTCAATGATATTTACCAGTTTATCTCTTAAGTCTTCTTTACGAGAACCTACTGAGCTACGGATTGATGTATCGGTTACAAATACATCTTCTTTCAGTTCCATGATTCCAAGGTTTAATGATGTTTCTACAAGTCCTGGAATTGCCTGGCTCATATGCTGTACTCCGTTTGGAATGAGGCGTAAATAGCACAAAATCTGATTGATCGATGCGAAATCTAAAATAGCTGCTTCCCGAACGCCTGCATTTGATGATGATACCTGTACATCTGCATCAGAAGCAAAAAATTCTTTTTTAAAGATTTCAGACTGTTCATTAATAATAGTTTCAACAAGGTTAACACCTTCTTCTGGAACTAGAATAGACGCATTACATTCTCTAGGAATTGCGTTGTTTTTCAATCCACCTGCCAAAGAAATAAGACCAAATGGTACTTCATTTGCGATATTATTTAATACTCTTCCCATAAGGATAGATGCATTTCCGCGTTCTTTGTGAATCTCTGCGCCTGAATGACCACCGAAAAGGCCATCTACTTTCACATTTAATACCACACCTGTCTGAGTAGTACGTTTTACTGGAATGGTCGCTTCTACGCTAGTACCACCTGCACAGCTTGTAAGGAAAATCCCTTCCTCATCACTGTCAATATTGAGCATTTTTTTGCCCTTAAGCATAGACAAATCAATACCATAAGCACCATCCATACCTGTTTCTTCATCAACAGTAATTACTAATTCTAAACGTGGGTGTGCGATATCTGTTGCTTCCAACAAAGCTAAGCCATAAGCAACTGCAATTCCGTCGTCACCACCGAGTGTAGTACCTCTTGCTTTTACAAAACCATCTTCTACGAAAAGATCCAAACCATCTTTTTCGAAGTCGATATCGCAGTCACTCTCTTTTTCGCAAACCATATCCATGTGTCCCTGAATAATAACTGCATCTGCGTTTTCATATCCTTCTGTAGCTTCTTTAATAATAATCACATTATTGATTTCGTCCTGATAATGTTCTAAGTTATGTTCTTTTGCAAATGCTACTAAATAGTCACTGATTTGCTTTGTATTTCCTGAACCATGTGGAATTTTTGCAATTTCCTCAAAATGGTAAAACACTCTTTCTGGTTGTAAATTTTCTAAAACTCTCATATTTGCCTCCTTGTATTCATAAGTAATACTATGAAAAAGATAGTATTCTCTTGTGTCCTTTTTATATTAATTATATATTCTTTCTTTTTTCCAGAAAACACTATAAATGCTACTAGAAATGGTATTCAAATTTGGTTTCAGCAGATATTACCAGCACTCTTACCATTTACAATTGCATCTACGGTTCTGTTAAAAAGTAATTTTCTACAAACTTTTAAAGGTAATGCAAACCTCATCGCAGTCCTACTTACAATGGGATGTGGATTTATCTTTGGTTTTCCAATAGGAGCTAAGCTGTCAGCAGATTTCTGTAAACAAAATTTACTTTCTGAAAAACAAGCAACCGTACTTGCGATTGCTACTAATAATTTTAGCCCTATGTATGTGTGTGGATTTGCTTTATCACTACTTTTTTCATCACAAAAATATAATCTTATAACTTATATACTTTTATACTTAATACCACTTGTTCTTGTAACTGTATATCTCTTTTTTGACAACAAGCCATCTTCTAAAAAACCGACATCATCTTTTCGCTTAAATATGCAAATTATGGATGTCGGTATCATAAGTGGTTTTGAATCTCTCATTAAAATATGTGGTTATATTGTGCTATTTTCTATAACAACAGAAATTATTACGAGTATAGTTCAAACTTTTATTACTCCTCTTCCACTGGCAGCTACGATTATTATTGGAAATCTTGAAATCACTAATGGAATTAATATTCTTTCCCAAATAAATATATGTGAAAATATAAAATATATGGTTGCAATTCAACTTCTAGCTTTTGGTGGATTATCTGGAATTGCTCAAACGGCTTCTATTTTATCAGACGCGAGATTATCTATTTATAAATACATAATAGGGAAAGTAGCACTTTCCCTATTATTGACATTACTTAGTGTAATTTATGTACTTTTTATTCGTTAGCTTTAATATTAACTACTGATAAATCAATGGATTCCAGTCCTTCTGAATCTTTTGATTTTTCTACAGGTTTCTTCTCAGCTGGCTTCTTTGCAGGTGTTGGTTCTGGGTCAGCAGGGAAAAGCTCTGCACGGTTCGCAGACACAACATCTAAGTAGCCCTGAAGAGATGATACTAAGTTTTCTGTACGAGCCTTTGTAGTATCAATAGAGTTAATTAAAATGTCTTCTAAGCCTTTTAATTTATCATCTGTATAAGACATTGCATATAAACGAATGTTATTTGCTTCATTTGTAGCATTGTCTAAAATTTCCTGAGCCTGTTTAGTTGCAATCATAACAACTTCATTAGCCTGTGCATATGCTTGCTGCATAATCTGATGTTCACTAACTAATTCATTTGTCTGAATCTGAGCCTGAGCGATAATCTGATCAGCTTTCTGCTGAGCATCTGCGAGGATAGCTTCTTTATTGCTGATAATCTTCTGATATCTACGAATTTCTTCTGGAGTTTTAGAACGCAACTCAGCAATCAATTCTTCGATTTCTTCTTTATCTACCTGAATGTTTGTAGAAGAAAATGGTACAAATTTACAACCATCAAGATATTCTTCGATTTCATCAATTACTTGTTCGATTTTACTGCTCATAAGTGTTCTCCCTATTTACATTATATTTTTCATATATGCGGTCTATAATTTCTTCTGGTACAAACTTATGTATATCCCCGCCGTATGAAGCAATTTCTTTTACAACGGTTGAACTCAAATATGAGTACTTCAAGTTTGTAATAAGGAAGATGGTTTCCGCATCATCTTTCAGTACATGATTCATCTGTGCAATCTGTAATTCGTACTCAAAGTCTGTAACTGCTCTAAGTCCACGAATAATAATATTTGCATCAATTTGTCTCATATAATCTACTAAAAGCCCATCAAAAGATTCCACTTTTACATTTGGAATATCTTTTGTAATCTCTTTTATCATATTAACACGTTCTTCCAAAGAAAACAACGAATTTTTGGCACTATTGCATAAAACACCAATGACCAATTCGTCTACCATTTTGGCTGAACGTTCAATGATATCCAAGTGTCCAAAGGTTATTGGATCAAAACTTCCAGGATAAACTGCTCGCTTCATAAAAACACCCCCACTGCGTTAGCTTTTCCTTCTTAAAAACACATGAACATTTGTCTTGTATTTCTTATATTTTGTAATTTCAAACCCTAATTCTTCCACATAATCAAAGTTTGTTTCCAATGAAGCCTCTACAATAATTCTGCTATCTTCTTTAAGCAATGAAGAAGTAGAAAGATATTTTAGAACTTCTTTTTCAAGCTCCTTGTTATATGGTGGATCCATAAATACAATATCAAATTTATATTTGCCTTCTAAGGTATATAATGCAGATACCACATCACTAACCAAAAGTCTGGCATTCTTATCAAATTTAGTAAATTTAATATTCTCTTCGATACATTTGGCTGCCTTACGGTTGTTCTCTACAAAAACAGAATATTCTCCGCCACGGCTTAAACTTTCTAGCCCAATCTGTCCACTTCCTGCAAATAAATCTAAGAAATAACAGCCCGGTATATCATATTGAAGCATATTAAATAAGGTTTCCTTTATCTGATCCGATGTAGGTCTGGTATCCAGCCCTTCTGGAGCACGCAAAGGAAGACTTCTAGCTGTTCCTGCGATAATACGCATATTTATACTCCTCTAATCTTCTTCGTAGCATGTTTCAATATAGTCACATAACATTTCAATCGCGTAAACAGCAGCCTGCATACGGATTTCCATACGATTTCCTTCAAAAATCATGCGTTCAGTGAGCACTTGATTTTTTACTACACATGCAAAACAAACCGTTCCTACTGGATTATCTTCTGTTCCACCGGTTGGTCCAGCTACTCCTGTGGTAGCAATGGCACAGTCTGCGTTCGCTCTTTCAGCCGCACCCATAGCCATTTCTTCTGCAACTTCACAACTTACCACACCATAATGCTCAATCGTTTCTGCTAAAACACCTAAATTTTTTATTTTAGCCTCTTCTGAGTATGTAATGAAGCCTTCTTCAAAATAAGCTGAAATGCCTGAAATATCACACAATACGCCTGATACCAAGCCTCCTGTACAGCTTTCAGCAGTTGCAATTTTAAGGTTATATTTAGAAAGTAATTCCAGTAATTTGTTCTCGGTCATGTTTTTATCCTATTTTGTATCTTTTAATACATCTTTATTCTTTACAATATAGTCAACTAAAGAAACAATAGTAAGAATAACAGCTGCCCACATAAGGATTCTTCCGATTAAAGCAAAAACTGCACCTGGAAGGTTAAGGATAAGTACAATAACCATTACCATCTGTGTAACAGTTTTGAATTTTCCCCAGTAGCTTGCAGCAATTACTACACCATTATCTGATGCAATAAGACGGAATCCGCTAATGATAAATTCACGTGAAATGATGATAACTACAGCCCATGCTGGAAGCTGACCTGTTTCAACTAAACAGATAAGCGCTGCACCAACTAAAAGTTTATCTGCAAGAGGATCCATAAACTTACCGAAGTTTGTAACAAGACCATCTCTTCTAGCTAAATATCCATCAAGGAAGTCTGTAAAGCTAGCTACACAGAAAATAACACATGCAATTACATTGTTAAATGGAATTGCTGGAATCAACATACATGCAACAAAAAATGGAATTAAAATCACTCTGAAAATTGTTAACTGGTTTGGTAAATTCATTGTCATTTTACTATTTCTCCTATCAAATCATATTCGTATGCTCCGATGACCTGTACTTTTACAATGTCACCTGTCATTAGTTCCTCATCAGTATTGATGAATATATATCCGTCTACATTTGGGGCATCACGATATGTTCTGCCAATGTAAGCGTTTTCATCGGCGACTTTACCCTCAATAAAAGCGTAGGTTGTCATACCGATTAGAGTCTCGTTTTTGTCAAAAATCACTTCTTCCTGAAGTTCCATAACATCCGCTTGCCAGTCAAGTTTAAGTTCTTCGTCAACCTGATCTGGCATTTCTGCAGCTACAGTACCTTCTTCCGGAGAATATGCAAAAGCACCTAATCTATCAAACTCCATATCATTGATAAATTGCATAAGTTCTTCGTGCATTTCTTTTGTTTCGCCAGGGAAACCGCAAATCAATGTAGTTCGAAGTGTAATATCCGGAATTCGTTCTCTTAAATATGAGATACGTTCTTCCAGTTCTTTTCGATTTGTGCGTCTTGCCATTCTACGAAGGATTTCATCATTGCAATGCTGAATAGGCATGTCTAAATAGTGACAAACCTTTTTATTTCGAATCATTGCATCAATCAATTCCTCATAAATTTCTTCAGGATAACAGTACATAATACGAATCCAGAAAAGACCAGGAATTTTATTTAATTCATCTAGCAGCTTATGAAGAGATTTCTCTCCATAAAGGTCTAAACCATAAAGTGTGGTTTCCTGTGCTACTAGAATAAGTTCCTTTACTCCATTTTCTACAAGCTCTTTTGCTTGTTCAACAAGGTCTTCCATAGGAACACTACGGTATCTGCCTCGAATAGATGGAATAATACAGTACGTACAATTTTTGTTACAGCCTTCTGCAATTTTAAGATATGCAAAATGACCGCCTGTAGTAATTGTGCGTCTATTTGTAAGTTTTGGCAGTCCCTCAAGGCTTGCAACATTCTTGTAGTAATGCTGATTTAATGCTTCTTTTACAGCCTCACAGATGGAATCGTATGAATTTGTACCAAGAATAGCATCTACTTCTGGAATTTCTTCTTTAATTTCATCCTGATAACGCTGAGAAAGACAACCTGTAACGATAAGCGCCTTGCAATTACCGTTCTTTTTATACTCAGCCATTTCTAAGATGGTATTGATACTCTCTTCTTTTGCATCATTGATAAAACAACAACTATTAATAATAATAATATCTGCTTCAGTTTCATCATCGCAAAGTACGACACCTTCTGCCGTAAGCATCCCAATCATAAACTCAGAATCTACAAGATTTTTGTCACATCCTAGGGATATAAATAATAATTTCTTGTTTTTCATGATTAATTGTTTTCGTCTGGAACGATTTTTACATTTCCTTCCATGATTTCTTCAACAGCAATAGATAATGGTTTGTTGCATTTTGGCTGTTCTACCATTGTACCAGCACCATCAATAAGTTCGCGAGCACGTTTTGCTGCAGCTAAAACAATTGAATAACGGCTGTTTACTACTGGTTCTTCACCAATTACAACGTCTTCATTTACTACCTTCATAAGTTCTACATAAGATGGATGGATCATATTATACTCCTTTCGAAAAGCTTAAAAGCTCTTTTCTCATATTATTAATAAAATCTATATTAGCAGATACACGATTATCTGCATGTACTTCTGCTTCTTTTGTGCGTTCTTTCTGAATGATGTCATGCACAAGTTCTACACAAGCATCCAAATCATCGTTAATCACTAAATAATCATAGTTTTCCACACCAAGCGATTCTTCATAAGCACGACTCATACGGGCATCAATAACATCTTGTGTTTCTGTGCCACGTCCTACGAGACGATTCTTTAATTCCTCTGCACCAGGTGCTGTAATAAACATAAGTACAGTTTCTGGGAATTTCTCTTTAATTTTCAATGCACCTTGAATTTCAATTTCAAGAATTACATTCTTCCCAGCATTTAACTGCTCTTCTACATAAGCTTTCGGTGTTCCATAATAATTGCTTACATATTTCGCATATTCTACCAACTCATCACGTTCAATCATGGCTTCAAACTCTTCTGTGGTTAAAAAGAAGTAATCAACACCATGTTCTTCTCCTGGTCTAGGAGCACGTGTAGTAGCTGAAATAGATAAGGCGTAACTATCCCCTTTTTCGCTCATCAGTTTTTTCATAATAGTGCCTTTACCTGCACCAGAAAAACCTGAGGCTACTACTAATATCCCTTTGTTCATATAATTTTTCCTATTCGATATTCTGTATCTGTTCTCTTACCTTCTCAATATCTGTTTTTAAGTTGATACCTGTATCAGAGATTTCCAGATTGTTTGCTTTTGATAAAATGGTATTTGCTTCACGGTTCATTTCTTGCGCAATAAAGTCAAGTTTACGTCCGCAGCTTCCACCTTGATTTAAAGTATCCTTTACAGACTGAATATGACTACGAAGTCTTACAGTTTCTTCATCTACACAAATCTTATCTGAGTAAATAACGATTTCTGTAGCAATTCTTCCTTCGTCAATCTGTCTGTCACCAAGTAGTTCTTTTACCTTATCCTCTAATCGAGTACGGTAATCACTCATGATTACTGGATATTTTGCTTCGATAAAGTCTACATAACCAAGCATATTATCCAATTTATCGCAAAGATCATTTTTAAGATTTTCTCCTTCGCGAATACGGCTTTCTACGAACTGTGTACATGCACCGCGAAGTGCTGCTTCCAAGTCAGCCCAAAGTTCTTTTTCATCAATTCCCTGTTCTTCCATAGTAAGAACTTCTGGATAACGAGATAATGTGCTAACACGGATATCATCATCTAATCCGAACTGTTCTGCCATATCTCTTAAGTGTTTTAAATATTCCCCAGCTAATGTTGAGTTATACTTGAGTGCGAAATTATCTTCGCTGTAATCTTCATAAGAAATATATACATCGACTTTACCACGTTCAATATATTCCTTTAACAGATTACGAATAGAACTTTCAAAAAAGTTCAATTTTTTAGGCATTTTGATATTAACATCAAAATATCTGTGATTTACAGATTTCATCTCGATAGTGAATTTGCGTTTTTCGTTTGCAACTTCACAACGGCCGAAACCAGTCATACTTTTAATCATGATAATTCCTCTCTTTAATTGTAATAATTACCATGCATATCTCGTGCGAAAACCCTGTATGCATAGATGTTAATATTATAATAAAAAAATACCATTTCGTCAAACATTCTTGGCATTTTTATATGTTTCGTATATAATACAGTTTAATAGATTTAGGAGGCTAAACATGGCTTTAGATGGAATTGTAATTTCAAATCTCGTATATGAATTAAATAATACATTAACCAATGCACGTATATCAAAAATTGCTCAACCGGAAACAGATGAGCTTCTTTTCACCTGTAAAGGTCCAAATGGCAATTTCCGTCTTGCAATTTCTGCTAGCGCATCTCTTCCATTCGTATATTTAACAAAGGAGAACAAACCTAGTCCGCTTCAGGCGCCAACCTTTTGTATGGTACTTCGTAAACATATCGCAAATGGAAAAATCCTTCGTATATACCAGCCTGGTTTAGAGCGAATCATCCACATAGAAGTGGAACATTTAAATGAATTAGGCGATTTGTGCAAAAAAACTTTAATTATAGAATTGATGGGCAAGCATTCTAACATCATTTTTTGTAATGAAAATGGCACAATCATTGATAGTATCAAACGTATTTCTGGTGCAACTAGTTCTGTACGTGAGGTATTACCAGGAAGAGAATATTTTATTCCTACAACGCAAGGGGATAAATTAAATCCTCTTTTTATTTCGCGAGAAAACTTTATTTCTGGAATAACTGAAAAGCCGGTAAATATTACAAAAGCAATCTATACTTCTTTCACAGGAATAAGTCCATTGATTGCAAATGAAATCGCATATCGCGCCGGCTTAGATGGAGATATGCCGGTTTCAGCACTTGATGAAGCGCAACTTCTTCACTTAGCAAATAATTTCATTTGGTTTATGGAAGACATTCAAGCACATAAATATATTCCAAACATTGTACGTAACGGGAAAGAGCCTATTGATTACTCTTCTGTTTCACTTACGATGTATTCGCATTATGAAAGTACAGAGTTTGATACTATTTCTGAAGTTTTAGAAAGCTATTACGCCGAAAAAAATGTATACTCTCGTATACGACAGAAATCAGTAGATCTAAGAAAGATTGTTGCTACCGCGTTAGAACGAAACGTAAAGAAATATGATTTACAAATCAAGCAACAAAAAGATGCAGAAAAGAAAGATAAATACAAATTATATGGCGAACTTTTACAAGCATATGGATATGGTATTGAAACTGGAGCAAAATTTGCTGAAGTAGAAAATTATTATGACAACAATGCTCTTATTAAAATTCCATTAGATGCAGATTTATCTGCGTTGGATAATTCTAAGAAATATTTTGAAAAATATGGGAAACTTAAACGTACTGCTGAAGCATTAGAAGGACTTATCGATGAAACACATCGCCAAATTGTACATCTTGAGTCTATTCAAAACGCCTTAGATATTGCAACTTCCGCAGATGATTTGATTCAGATCAAAGAAGAACTCATGGAATATGGTTTTATCAAGAAAAACCGCTCTGCTAAGAAGGAAAAATCAAAAAGCAAACCTTTTCACTATCGTTCCACTGATGGATATGATATTTTTGTTGGAAAAAACAACTATCAGAACGATGAACTTTCCTTTAAAATTGCCACGGGAAATGACTGGTGGTTCCACGCCAAGGGCATGCCTGGCTCTCATGTCATTGTAAAAGCCAATAACGAAGAGCTTCCTGATAGAGTTTTTGAAGAAGCAGGTCGATTAGCTGGTTACTATTCCAAAGGCCGAGATAATGAGAAAATTGAAATTGATTATTTGCAAAAGAAAAACTTAAAGAAACCTTCTGGTTCTGCTCCAGGATTTGTAGTTTATTATACAAACTATTCTTTGGTTATAGAACCTGATATTACTGGAATTGAATTGATTTCAGAATAGAAAGAAAGAGATACATGTAAAATACATGTATCTCTTTCTTATAACGTTAAATTCTTCATCTGCACATCCATAAATCTTTGCATTTCACGTTTCAAAGCACCATGCTCTTCTTTTTCAAGTTCTGGATCAATATCCAAAATTTCCTTTACACTTTCTGCCGCATCCTGTAATTCTGTTGCATCCTGATAAATATCACCGATATCAAATGCCAAATCACCACTCTGACGAATCCCAAAGAAATCTCCAGGTCCACGAAGTTTCAAATCCTCACTTGCAATAAAGAAGCCATCATTTGATTTGTTTAAAATCTCCAAACGTTTCTTTGCAGTTTTAGCATTTGATGTGTTAATCATAATACAGTAAGACTGTGCATCGCCTCGACCAACACGACCTCGAAGTTGATGAAGCTGAGCCAATCCAAATCTGTCAGCATTTTCAATCATCATAACCGTAGCATTCGGTACATTTACACCAACCTCAACTACTGTAGTAGAAACTAATACTTGAATTTCATTTCTCGCAAAGGCTTCCATAACTTCATTTTTCTTATCGTTCTTCATCTTGCCATGCAAAAGTCCAACCTTAATATGACTTGGCAAGATTTCCTCCAATTCTTTTGCATAATCCGTGGCATTCTTACCTTCCATATTTTCGGAATCTTCGACTAATGGACAGATGACATACGCCTGATACCCTTCATTTACCTGATTCACAATAAAATCATAGGCTTTGGGACGATAGCCGATGTCCACCACGCAATTCTTGATAGGCAAACGCTGTGCTGGAACCTCATCAATTACCGAAATATCCATATCGCCATAAATGATAATCGCAAGCGTACGTGGAATTGGAGTTGCGCTCATAACCAAGACATGTGGCATCTGTCCTTTTTCCATAAATACATCACGCTGTTTTACGCCAAAACGATGCTGTTCATCTGTAATAACAAACGCAAGATTTGAATACACAGCCTTTTCTTGAATCAAAGCATGCGTTCCAACTACTAATGCATTTGGATATTTCTCCAGTTTCTCGTACGCTTCACGCTTTTCTTTTACTTTCATGGAGCCAGTCAAAAGCACCACTGGGAAGTCTAATCCGAAATCGTCACACATCTTGGTGAAGCCTTCATAATGCTGTCTCGCCAACACTTCTGTCGGTGCCATAATCGCAGACTGATAACCACTATGCGCACATCGTGCCATAGCAAGAAAAGCTACTATTGTCTTACCAGAACCTACATCCCCCTGTACCAGACGCTGCATTACAAAAGGGCTATCCATATCTGCCTGAATCTCTCCTAGGGCTTTCTTTTGCGCATTCGTCAGTGGATATGGCAACTTCTTAATACAATCTTCAACAAAAGAATCCTGTATAAACGAAAAACTATTTGGATCTTTTGTTTTCTTTTCTTTCTGATACTGAATTCCCATGATAAACACAAAGAATTCATGGAATACCAGACATCTTCTTGCTTCAATTAAGCTTTCCATAGTGTCAGGAAAGTGAATCTGCTTCAAAGCATAATTGTATTCACACAAACCGTATTTTTGTCTCACTAGCGCTGGAATATAATCAGCAATCAAATCGATATCGTTTAATACTGTTCGGATTGTTTTTATAAGCAAATTATTGGTCACACCAGCTGTAAGTGCATAAACAGGCTGTAACATCCCTGCTATTTCATCATATTTTTCAGGCAAATAAACTGTTGGTTGTTCCATTACCCAGCGTTTATTTTTAACCACCATTTTCCCAAAGAAAACATATTCTTTGCCTGGTTGTAGCTGATTTTTGATATAAGGTGCTCGAAACCACACCAATTCAAGTTTCTTAGGCGCTTCCCCTATTGTCAACGTAGTAATATTCATACTTCGTCCATTTCTGCTGGAAGGACTTTTCTTTACTACCGCGCGAATTGCCAACTGACTCTCCTGTAAAGAAGTAATCTCCTCAACGGTAACAGCCTCTGAATAACGGAAATAGTTTCTAGGAAAATGAAACAATACATCCTCGACTGTAAAAATATTTAGTTTTTCAAAGGTTTTAGCCGTCTTTTCACCAACACCTTTTACGTTAACAATAGATGCATTTAATTTCATATCCGCTTTCTATCCTTTTAAATGATGTTATGTTCTTTACAATACCAATAAATACCATCATCCGATACATCTTTGCAAACCGCATCTGCAACTGCTTTCAAATCTACCGAAGCATTCCCCATGGCGACACTAGTTCCAACTGCCTGTAGCATCTCAATATCGTTGTTACCATCACCAAATGCAAGTGCTTCTGACTTATCAAAGCCATAGTATTCCAGCATAGCAGCAATGCCCATGCCTTTGCCACCATTTGCAGGAATAATATCTACTGCTTTATCCCACCAGGTCGCAATCTTTGCATGCTTCACATTCTCCAAAATCGCATCATATTCATCTGAACTACACGCTAACATCACCTGATATACCTCATCTTCGGCCTTTTTCGCAAAGTCATCGGACACTTCCAAATCCAGATTTTCTACTGCCATATAGTGTTCCAAATCTTTATCTAAACCATTGGACGACATCTCCGACTTAAGTGCAACAGTCACAGGCTTACCCATCTTCTCTGCATTGTAAAGAATCCGTTTCACATCTTCGTTTGGAATCGAATTACTAAAAATTGTCGTATCGTCGGCATAACAATAAGACCCATTATAGGTCAAATAGGCATCAAATTCAATTCCTTCGAACTTCGGCAATCCCATTGGCGAACGACCTGTCGCAATACAAATCTTAATTCCATTCGCACGCAGTTTCTGCAAGGTTTCCATAGTCTTTTGTGACATCTCATTCGTATGTAATTTAAACAAAGTTCCGTCTATATCGAAGAAGACAATTTTAATATTGTTCATCCTTATTTATCCTTTAATTATTTTTTCTCACTCATCAGCGCAATACCTGCACAGAACATTCCTAATCCAAGCATTATAAAACCACTTTGGATACCGCTTTATCTGTTACGCCCATTTTCTCTGCCAACTCAAGTTGTGTCATACCATTTTCTTTTCTAAGTTCAGCAATCATCATTCCAAGTGTTTTCTTCATATTTGTCTCTCCTTTGCTATTTGATAATTGCATCATAATTCAAGAATATTAACTACTCAACCGACCTCTAGTTTAATAGTCTAAACCATTGGTTTACTTATATAATTTCCTTCTCAAAAATCAAATCGATTTCTTGTGTATGTCCAGTTCCACGCTGTCTAGTTGGAATACATCCTACATAGCGCCAACCATCCCTAGCTCTTCTATCAATTTTAGAACGATAATCATCAATCTGATAATCATTTCCACCAAGTGGACCCCAACCACCTAAAGTGCAACATACAGTTTCATATTCGTATCTATACATATCTTATCCTCCTAAAAACAATTGAACTGCAACATCTTTTGTAATTTACATTCTACCACAAATAAAAAGCTCCCTCAATCATACAATTGAGGGAGTCAAAGTTTTATATATTATTCAACCGAAATTACATAATAGTAAATTGGCTGTCCACCATCGTTGATTTCTACATCAACATCAGGATATTTTTCTTCAATTGCTTCAGCGATAACTGTAGCGTCATCTTCAGAAGATTCGCTACCATAATAAATACTTACCATTTCAGAATCTTCATCAATCATAGCATCAAGCATTTCGATAGTAACAGTGTTCATATCTGTACCAACTGCAAGGATTGACTTGTCGCCGATACCCATGTAGTCGTTTTCTCTGATTTCAAAACCATCGATTTCTGTATCACGAACAGCATATGTTACCTGACCAGTCTTAACAGTAGAAATAGCTTCTACCATTGCTTCTTTGTTTTCTTCAGCAGAAACATCTGGTAAGTAATTGATAACAGCTGTAATACCCTGTGGTACTGTCTTTGTAGGGATAACAATAATTTCTTTATCTTCTACAATTGAAGCAGCCTGGTTTGCAGCCATAATGATATTGCTGTTGTTTGGAAGAATAAATACATGATCAGCATTTACATTATCAATTGCTGTAAGCATATCTTCTGTACTTGGGTTCATTGTCTGACCACCTTCGATGATGTAATCAACACCAAGTCCACGGAAGATTTCATTCATACCTTCACCAATAGAAACTGCTACGAAGCCCATTTCTTTACGTGGTTCTGACTTCTTTTCTGCAGCAGCAAGAGCCTGCTGTTCCGCCTCCTTAAGAAGTTTTTCCTCATGTTCTTCACGCATGTTATCAATCTTAATCTTGCTAAGAGAACCAAATGTAAGGGCTTTCTGAATTGCAAGACCTGGATCATTGGTATGTACGTGAGTCTTTGTAACCTCATCGTCCGCTACCACTACAATTGAATCACCAATAGATTCAAGGAATGCTTTAAATTCTAATTCTTCTTTATCTGTCATAGGTTTATTAAGCACAATAATAAACTCTGTACAGTAACCAAATTTAATTTCCGCTTCTGTTTCTGCAGAAATTTTAACAAAAGTGCTACCAGCTGCTGGAACATCGATAGTATAATCTACTTCTTTACCAAGCAAGCAATCATACGCACCTTTTAATACCTGCATAAGACCCTGTCCGCCTGAGTCAACTACACCTGCCTGTTTTAATACAGGAAGCATTTCTGGAGTCTGACTAAGAACATAGTCTGCGTGTTTGATAACTTCATCGCAGAAATATACTAAATCATCTGTTTCATCCACTAATTCTAATGCTTTATCAGCTGCACCCTTTGCAACAGTAAGGATAGTACCTTCCTTTGGTTTCATAACAGCTTTATATGCTGTTTCTACAGCTTTCTGCATAGCGTCACAAAGCACACAAACGTCTACTTCATCGTATTCGCCTACAACTTTACAGAAACCTCTAAACAACTGAGAAAGAATAACACCAGAGTTACCTCTAGCGCCACGAAGAGAACCAGAAGAAATTGCTTTTGCAAGCGCTTTCATTTCTGGATTTTCACCAAGACCACCTACTTCTCTAGCTGCTGACATAATAGTCATAGACATATTTGTACCTGTATCCCCGTCTGGAACTGGAAATACATTTAATTCATTGATCCACTCTTTCTTTGCATCAAGATTGCTTGCACCTGCAAGGAACATCTTTGCCAATTTACTTGAATTAATACTAGTAATCTTCACTTCGATATCCTCCTTAGTCAATTACACGCACGCCTTCAACATGGATATTGATTTTATCAATCTTCATGCCAGTAAACTGTTCCACTTTATATTTAACGGTTTCAATCAAGTTGTCACAAACAGTTGTAATACCAACGCCGTAAGCAATGATAACATGGAAATCAATTGTAATTTCGTTATGTGCACCAATAACAACTTCAATACCGTGTGTAATGTGTTCTTTCTTTAATAATTTTACAAGTCCGTCTTTCACGTTTACTGCAGCCATACCTACAATACCGAAGCATTCTACAGCAACTGAACCTGCATAAGTTGCAATTACATTTTCATCAATCAAAACTGTACCATATTGGTTTTCCATTTGGCCTTTCATAATTGTAACCTCCAATAAAAATTATGACATAGTTATGTGTGTATTATACCTTATTTTACCTGAAAAGCAAAGCATGTATTCAATTTCATACAAAAAAAGAACTGTCTTACGACAGTTCTTTGAATTCTCATTCTTAATTAAGCACGTTCAACACGGCCAGATCTTAAGCAAGAAGCACAAACATATAATTTCTTTGGTACTCCGTTTACTTTACAATTAACACGTTTAATGTTAGATTTCCAGATTTTATTAGATCTTCTATGAGAGTGACTAACTGCGATTCCGAAATGAACGCCTTTTTCACATACTGCACATTTTGCCATT
>JAZURS010000013.1:0-22592 GCA_045606325.1 Agathobacter sp. | reverse complement strand
GCATCTTTTCTTCCAATGAAACCTAATAAGGCATTTTTAATTCCTCCACCAGAAAGTGCTTCCACATCCGCCTGCTCTATTTCTGCGACCTCCTTGAGTCTCTTCACTTCTTTTTCTTTCGAATCAATCTGACTACGAAGTCCTGAAATCTCTGCGTATAAATCTACTCTTTCTTCCATCTGTTTTCTCAGTATATTCATATCAATCATACTGTCACCCTAACTTTCGTTGCATACAACCTTTCTTGTTAGGTTCATTTTAGCATAGATATTGCAGTTCTACTATATATTTAGCCTTAAAATAACCTTAACGTTACCTTAAAACAAAAAAGTGACAAATGCATGTATTCTGCATTTGCCACTCTATTTCTTATGATAATTAATTTAACCAATTATCTACCACAACATTTTTTGTATTTCTTACCTGAACCACATGGACATGGATCGTTACGTCCGACTTTCTTTTCTGTATTTACTACAGTACCAGATTTCTTCTGTTCTAAGTAAAGTCTCTTTCTTGTTTCTTCATCGAAGATGTCATTCCACATTGGAAGTTCGTAAAGCCATTCTGCTTTAGCTGCTACCATGCCTTTGTAAAGTTTTTCTTTATCAAATGCAAGGCTAACTTTTGTGTCTTCTTCCATTTCTTCGATTGGATTTGGAGCAACGAGGCAATCATTGATACCATCAAGGAAGCCTGTCATTTCCATAATAGAAAGTTCGTATTTTTCAGCAAGTTCTTTTACTGTACCTTCTACAACTTCGTCTGGATTTGATAATAATTTTTCATAAACGCTCTGTTCTTTTAAGAAGTAAGATGTCCAGAATCTCTGCATTTCACCCTGGTCTGCGTTTTCGTTATAAGCAAGTTTGTGCCATTCTTTTAATAATGCCATTTCTTTTTCCACCTTTTGTATTATATTTGTCGATATCCCGTATAGTATACAAAAAGACTTGTAATTTTACAAGTCTTTTTCTATTTCTTTATCGTCCTTATTCTTCTTAATTAATTTGTAAATATACATGTAAATCCAAAGAAGCACTGGAACCATAACCATGGCTACTACCGCACCGCCAAACATTCCCATTCCATCTTCACTTGCAGTTCCTGCAGCAAATACTACAAAAACATTTAATCCAAGGATAAGTATAATTCCTAGGATTGCTAAAATCTGCTTCATATTTTTCATAAATTACCTCTCTTAAAAACCGCACCCTTTCGGATGCGGTCTTATATCTTATTTAAAATATTCTACGAATCGTAATTACTCTAGTATAATTCCACTTCGGTGTAATCTTGATACCATCTCTTCTGTTCGAAGCATGTACAATTGCACCATCTCCAATATAGATAGCAACATGTCCACTATAACATACAATATCACCCGGCTGAAGTTCTGAAGCACTTACTTCATATCCAACACTTCTAAGCGAATATGAATTATGAGGAAGGCTAACACCAAAGGCTTCATATATTCTGCTAACAAACCATGAACAGTCAATGCCATTTGTAAGGCTTGAACCGCCTAATACATATGGATTACCCACAAACTGTACTGCATAGTTTACAACATCCTGGCCTGTCCCACCAGTTGGTGGATTATAGCTCTTTCTAGCCGCTTCCTGTTGCTGTCTTTTTCTTTCAGAAGCTTCTTCTTCTCGTCTACGGGCTTCCGCTTCTGCCGCAAGACGAGCCGCCTCCTCTTCTTTAGACTCAGCATAACTATATTTTGTTTCTACTGTTGCATAGTCCGTAGAAATATATCCTGTATAAGACTTGAACTGAACCTTTACCCAGCCTTGTACTGATTCATCCAATACTTCTACCTGTTTTCCTGATGTAATAACTGTTTTAACACCAGCATCTGTAGATGGCTCTCTACGAAGATTCAATCTATCTGCAGTTACAGTAGCAACTCTTTTTCCTACAGAAATACATGTCGCTTCATCACCAACTATCAAATACTCTGCACTAATATATCCAGTTACATTTCCTGATTGTATTTTATACCAACCATCCAGAGTTTCTAAAACAGTCCCCACACCGTTCGCATGAAGTTTTCCAAGAATCTCTGAATTCGTATCCGCTGCAGCCCTGATATTTACGTATCGATTTACGTTTGCCACTGCCATGTTTGCGTATGGATTTACTTCCTCTGCTTTTTCAGCATCCGACACCAATGGTGCATCTCCATTTACTACACCCGATGCAAGGTGTTCCGCACTCACATCATTTAAAACAATGCTCTCTTCCATGGCTAAGTGAGCACCCGCTGCAAATGCAGTCGATGTACCTAGCAAATATTTATCATTTTCTGTTGCAGTAAAAACATCTGCGGGCACAGTAGTCGCAAGTACTGCCGCTACAAGCATTCCTGCCACATATCTCATCTTGTTGTAAAACATTTTCTCCCCCGAACGCGCACCTTTAAATTATTACAAAAATATTACGCGAGTATAATGATTATCTCACACATAACCTTAGGTGTCAAGGCAACCACCTGATGTATACAAGCCCCGCCCTCTACAAAAGGGCGGTCATTGGAATGATGTAAGCACCTAAATTAAACTTGTTCTATTCTAGAAGATAAGAAAAGCAGCTTGTATATATAAATAATTGGACCTTTAGCGTTCAGTCGTTACTTAGTGAGTAGACTCCTTTAAGGAGGATACGAACTTAGTAACGTGACTAGAACGCTTAGAGCGAAAGTCGTGTCCATATTATTTATATATACAAGCTGCTTTTCTTTTATTAGATATAATTAAGTCTAATTTAGGGGTTTACATCATTCCACCCATACCGCCCTGTGGCATTGGAGGAAGATCTTCTTTGATGTTTGCAACAGCTGATTCTGTTGTAAGAAGTGTAGATGCTACGGATGTAGCGTTCTGTAATGCACTTCTTGTTACTTTTACTGGATCAAGGATACCGCTTGCTACCATGCCAACGTCCTCTTCTTTTGCAGCGTCGAAACCTACGCCTACTTCTGATTCGCGTACTTTGTTGTAGATAACCGCACCTTCACGACCAGCGTTAGCTGCGATGTAGTAAAGTGGTGCTGTAAGTGCTTTAAGAATAATCTTTGCACCTGTCTTTTCGTCACCTTCTAATGTATCTGCAAGTTCAGCAACTTTCTTAGATGCGTGGATATATGCAGAGCCACCACCTGCGATGATACCTTCTTCTACAGCTGCTCTTGTTGCGTTAAGAGCATCCTCAAGACGAAGTTTAGATTCTTTCATTTCAGTTTCTGTAGCTGCACCTACACGGATAACTGCTACACCACCTGCCATTTTAGCAAGTCTTTCCTGAAGTTTTTCTTTATCAAATTCAGATGTAGTTTCAGCAATCTGTCCATGGATAGAGCTGATACGTGCTTTGATCATTTCTTTGCTGCCGTATCCATCTACGATTACAGTATTTTCTTTTGCAATCTTAACAGATTTTGCACGACCAAGCTGATCCATAGTTACATCTTTAAGTTCAAGACCAAGGTCTGAACTGATTACCTGACCACCTGTAAGGATAGCAATATCTTCAAGCATTGCTTTTCTTCTGTCGCCGTATCCTGGAGCCTTAACTGCTACTACATTGAAAGTACCACGAAGTTTGTTTACGATAAGAGTTGTAAGTGCTTCGCCTTCGATATCTTCAGCAATGATAAGAAGTCTTGCACCAGACTGTACAATCTGCTCTAAAAGAGGAAGGATATCCTGGATGTTTGAAATCTTCTTATCTGTGATAAGGATGTGTGGTTCGTCAAGAACTGCTTCCATCTTATCCATATCTGTACACATGTATGCTGATAAATAACCACGGTCGAACTGCATACCTTCTACGAGGTCAAGTTCTGTTTCCATAGTTCTAGATTCTTCAATAGTGATAACACCATCTGTAGTTACTTTTTCCATAGCATCTGCTACTAAAGCACCAATTTCTTCATCACCAGCAGAAATAGCTGCTACTCTTGAAATCTGTTCTTTTCCGTTTACTGGCTGGCTCATTTCTTTAAGAGCTGCTACTGCTACGTCTGTCGCTTTTTTCATACCACGACGTAAAACGATAGGGTTCGCACCTGCTTCGAGATTCTTGAATCCTTCGTTTACCATTGCCTGTGTAAGTACGGTTGCTGTAGTTGTACCATCACCAGCTACGTCATTTGTCTTTGTTGCTACTTCTTTTACAAGCTGAGCACCCATATTTTCGAATGCATCTTCTAATTCGATTTCTTTTGCGATAGTTACACCATCATTTGTAATAAGTGGTGCACCAAAAGATTTGTCTAATACTACGTTTCTACCTTTTGGTCCTAAAGTCACACGTACTGTGTTTGCTAATTTGTCTACACCAGCACCAAGTGCTGTTCTGGCTTCTGAGCCATATTTAATTTCCTTTGCCATTTTATGTCACTCCTTTTAAACTAATCTTCTACAATAGCGAGGATATCGTTCTGACGAACGATGATATATTCCTGTCCATCAAGCTTTACTTCTGTTCCAGCATATTTAGAGTAGATAACCTTCTGTCCTACGCTTACCTGCATAACTACTTCTTTACCATCTACGATTCCGCCAGGACCTACTGCGATTACTTCTGCTTCCTGTGGTTTTTCCTGTGCAGACGCTGTTAAAATAATACCAGACTTGGTAGTTTCTTCCGCTTCAAGCTGTTTTAAAACAACACGGTCTGTAAGTGGTGATAATTTCATTTTGTTTCCTCCCATATATGTAATTAAATATTTACGTATTAATAGACATACACTAATAATGTATATGCCCTAGATAAGATAATATTACTAGAAAAAATAAAAGTCAATACAAAAATTAGCACTCTTTGCCTTAGAGTGCTAAAATTTTTATAAACTTATAAATACTAAATTAATTCATAGTGTTTTAAGGCATTTAAAACACCATCTTCATGGATATGCGTAGTCACATACTCTGCTGCATCCTTTGCAGCCTGACTTGCGTTCCCCATAGCAATACTATGTCCAACAAATCCAAGCATTTCTAAGTCATTGATACTATCTCCAAGTGCGTAAGTATCTTCTTTGGCAATGTTTAAATGCTCACATAACCAAGCGATTCCAGTTGCTTTGGAGGTCCCCTTTGGAACAGCTTCTATAATGCCATCACCATGATTCATAAAATCAAATCGATCAGCTAGTGCTTCTTCCACTGCAGGATAGTTCGTCTTTTCATTAACCAAAGCAGAAAACTTATTCGCTTGTATATCTTTCAAATCACAATCATCCAAAAACACTGCAGAGTCCTTCAGGTTCTGAACAATGTAATCAATATACGTATCTCCCTCGAAACCATTTCGATCAAGCCACTGATATTTAGTTCCTTCATAAATGATAGGTAACAAATGCTCACGACTGGCATCGTAAATAGCCTTTACATCCTCATAAGACATATTTCTCTCATAGATAATATTTCCATCCATCTGCACATGATTGCCACAAGCAGCAATAAATCCGTCAAAACCGATTTCATCAAACTGTGGATCATTCACGTTCCCCATAGATCTTCCCGTACATATAAACGCCTTGTGGCCATTTTTCTGCAACTGTTTGATTGCATGCTTTGCGCTTTCCGGAACGACCATTCTTTCATCCCAAAGTGTTCCATCTATATCAAAAAACACGTACTTACTCATGATTTTCCTCTTTCTTCTTACTTCCTACAAAACTTAGTAATCCCGCAATTCCAATGAAACATATTCCTACAGAAATCAACCATGCTGACACACTACCATCTACCGTTTCCTGTAAGAAACCTGTTTCTGTACGAATGACTGCTATCCCGTTTGCCACTACATGTGCAATAATTGCTGGATAAAGCAGGCCTGTTTTCTCTACAAACATGGCAAATACAATACCTAATAAAAAGGCATAGATAAACTGTACGATATTAAAATGCAATCCTGCAAAAATAATTGCTGAAACAATAATCGCAGGCCACATCCCCATCATTCTACGCAATCTACCATATACAACACCTCTATGCAAAAGTTCTTCCAAAAATGGAGTAATCAACGCTGAACCAATAAGTTCCAACACAAGTGTACTTCCATAAAAGGCATTATTTGCATTCTGATATTCCTCTGACATCGTCACCAATGGTGACATTGAAATCATATTGTTTAATGCTACGGACAAGCAGAAAGTGATTCCAATCACCGCCAAAATCTGTTTCATGTGTTGACTTGTAATTGGATTCTTCAAGCCGTATCTTCCTGTAAGCATCAAATCTCTTTTATAATCTGCATACACTACAGGTATTGCCACGATACTTCCAATAATTTTGCAGAGCATATAGTTCTCAATTCCAGAACCGAATATCATCTGCGCAACAAACATACCAATCGTAATGGTTGCATAATACATCAGTACCGGATATGCAATTTCCCAAATTTGATTTGCTACATTTCTTTTCAAAATTTTATTCCTCTAATTTTCTTAGGATATCTTCATCTCCACCGCGTTCGGAGAGTTCTTTCTTTAACTGTGCCACCGTTTTGCCCCAAACTGGATGTCTTCGACCTGGGCATAACTGTGATAATGGTTCTAATACAAACATGCGGTTTTCCATATCGGCATGCGGAATCGTAAGTGTATTGCTATTGTAGATATATTCATCAAAGAATACGATGTCCAAATCAATCGGTCTTGGTCCCCAGTGAATGCTTCTGTCACGTTCAAAATAATCCTCTATTTCATGAATATACTCTACCAATTCTTCTGGATCCATGTAGGTTTCCATTTCCAAACATCCATTTACAAAATCGTTCTGCTCTACAGGACCATAAGGCTTTGTCACAAACAAATCGGAACGCTTTACATTTCGAATCGCATAAGGATTTTTCAATATACTAATTGCTTCATTGATGTGTCCCGTTGGATTTCCTACATTAGAACCAAATGACAAGTATACCGTATGCCACTCACGATATATAGTTACTGAAATATCCTCAGGCACATAGGTAAGAGGTGCATGTGGTTTACGAACCTCGAGTTCCATTGCCTCAATCGTTGGAAAATTAACGATAATCTCCTGTAAGGTATATTCCGCAGCGGCCTCTATCGTATCAAACTGTCTTTCTGCAAACACTTCTGCTAAAAAAATGCAAATAGAGTCATAGTTAATGGTATCCTCTAGTTTATCCGTAAGACCAGCCTTTCGCATATCTACATATACTTTCGCATTCAGATAAAAGTCCTGACCATTTTTCTTTTCTTTTTCTAACACCCCATGATAAGCGAAAACCTTCATGTTGGTTACTTTGATAAAATCATTTGTTCTTCGCATGATTCCTATCCTCTTCTATATATTGCCTGTGCCATTTGAATTGCACGGTAATTTTCTTTTACATCATGAACACGAACAAAGGCACAGCCCTGTTGCACCGCAGCAACAGTGGTAGCCAAAGTTCCTTCTAAGCGTTCTTCACTTGGCAAATCCAGTGTAAGTCCTATCACTGATTTGCGCGAAGTGCCTAATAAAACCGGATATCCCAAGCCCTTTATTTCACTTAGATTACGAAGCACTTCTAAATTCTGCTCGTAATCCTTTGCAAACCCCACTCCTGGATCTAAGATGATTTTATCATCTGAGATACCTGCCTTATGGGCCATCATGAGACTTTCTTTTAAATCAGAAATCAACTCCGGCATAAATTGCATATAAGACGCATTCGTACGATTATGCATCAAACAACAGGCTACTTCATGTTTTGCTATCAGTTCTGCCATCTTCACATCTGCTTTTAGTCCCCAGATATCATTGATAAGGTCTGCCCCTGCAAAAATCGCAGACTCTGCTACTACTCCTTTATAAGTATCTACTGACACCGGAATATCCAAACGCTGTTTTACCGCTTCGATGACTGGCAAAATGCGTTCCATCTCTTCTTCTTCCGAAACTGGCGTATATCCTGGTCTAGTAGATTCTCCTCCTATATCAAGAATGGCGGCACCCTCACGTATCATCTGCTCCGCTCTCTTTAACGCAGCATCCACTTCGTGATATTTGCCACCATCTGAAAAAGAATCCGGAGTCACATTTAAAATACCCATAATATAGGTTTGATTTTTCTCATCAAATTCATGTGTTCCAATTCTCATACTTATGTTTCTAACTCCTATTTACACATCATAAGGAAACGGTTTACAAGATTTTCATCTTCTTCAAAAGCACCGCGCATTGCGAAGGTAACGGTCTTGCTACCTGGCTTTTTCACACCTCGCATCGTCATGCACATATGCTCTGCTTCCATCATAATGATAACACCCTTTGGATTTAAATGTTCCATTAAAGCATCTGCCACCTGACTCGTAAGCTGTTCCTGGATCTGTGGTCTTTTTGCATATACTTCTACAGCACGTGCCAATTTACTTAATCCTACAACTTTTCCATTTGGAATGTAAGCAACATGTGCTTTCCCATAAAATGGCATAAAATGATGTTCGCAGGTAGAATAAAAGGTAATGTCTTTTACAATAACCATCTCATCATTATCTACAGTGAAGGTTTTTGATAGTATCTCCTCGCAGTCCATATCCATTCCCGCAAAAATTTCTTCATACATGCGGGCGATACGCTCTGGTGTTTCTACCAATCCTTCTCTGTTTTTATTTTCACCGATTCCTTCAAGAATCAATTCTACGCCTTTTTTAATCTTTTCTCTATCAAACATTTCTCATCCTGCTTTCGCAAATCTGTTTATAGCTTTCTTTCAACTCTCCTAAATAAGACAAAGAACCAAATGCTACGATAGGACAACCATCCTGTTTGCTCTGTAAAATTGCCTTGTCTACTGCATCTTTTATACTTTCACAATAGAAAGCCTTGTCATTCCAACGACTTACTTCTTCCGCCAATACCTGTCCATCCAAGCCTCTTGGATTTGGTGGGGTAATCGTATAGATATGATTTGCATAAGGCATCATAATCTCTAACATCTTTTCATGTTCTTTATCTGCTAGTATGCCTATTATAAAGTTTACAGGCGAATTTGTAAAATGTAATTTTATTGTCTCCGCCAATTGCTTCACGGCATCTTCATTATGAGCTCCGTCAATTACAAAATATGGCTCTGTTCCAAGGACTTCAAATCTGCCTGGCCAAAAAGCCTTAGCAACGCCTTCTTTACACGCATATTCCATTTCTACCCATGAAACAAGCGACTCATTCTCACCATTCCAATATTCCATGTCATCTTGTAAGCCGAGTAATAAGTTTGGCCAAATTGCATCAAAAACTGCAATCGCAAGACATGCATTCTCTACCTGATATAAACCAGTCATACTAGTTTCATAATCTACACCGAGATACGAAAATTGTATTCCATCTGGCTTGCAAGAAAGCACCTCGATACAGCGACTATAGAAATCACCCTTTACAGTTTTTACACCGAGTGATTCATCCTCTTTAGAAACACGCGCAAATGCGTCTTTTAATACCGCCTCAACTTCTGGCTCCTGTTTTGCCCAGAAAATGAAAGCTCCAGGCTTCATAATTCCAGCCTTCTGCGTAGCGATTTCGGTCAGATTTTCGCCTAAAAACTGCATGTGGTCTCTACTAATTTTGGTAAATACACAAGCAAGGGGATGCTCCACTATGTTGGTTGCATCCAGGGCCCCGCCCATACCAACTTCTAATAAGAATACATTTGGTTTTACCTGTACGGCAAACACAAAGGCTAATGCAGTTTCTAACTCAAAACTAGTAGGCTCAAAGGTTAAGCCTACGCGGTTTGAGATCGAATCACAGGCTTCCTTTATAAGAGTCATTCCATTCGCATACTCTTCTTCTGTAATATAGCGTCCATCATACTGCCAGCATTCTAACTCATCAAATACTGCCGGAGAACAGTATCTTGCGACTGTAAATCCTGCCTCCTTACAAATGGATGCAAGGTATGTACCTACCGAGCCTTTTCCATTCGTTCCTGCAATATGAATCGTAGGAATCTGATTTTGGGGATTTCCTAATTCTTCCATTAGAGTAAGCATGTTGGAAAGTCCCAACACGCTGCCTCTTTTTTTTGATTCTTCTAGATATTCATGTGCTTCTTTAAACGTCATCGTTTTACACCCTTGGTATCTCTGTTTCCGATATGAAGACGGTTAAGTGCCATGTCCTTACCTTTTACTTCTATCGTTTCGTTTTCTCCATCACCTAATACATAGATGTTCTTTAATTCATCGTTCTTATCCAACTTCATACCACGAACACCTACAGCTGATTTCTTTTTCTCTGGAATCGCAGCACATTCGATACGAAGGAAATATTCCTTACCTGAACGCATTACCATGGTTTCATTTCCCTTTAATGCACGTACTGCTAACACTTCATCACCATCAGCCAGTTTTGTAGCAGCTGTGGTTTTCTTTGCTACCACAAATTCAGCACCATCTACTAATTTAATCATAGACTGCTTTGTACCAAACACTACTTTACCTGCAGATACGTTTGCGAGACTATCTACATAAATATAGTTTTCTGTCTTACTATCATAATTACTTACATTATCGATAGGCGTACCCTTGTCTTTTAATCGACCGGCAGGTAAATCCAGCACCTTCACCAAGTGAAGCTGTCCTGTGTTAGTAAAGATACAAATCTTGTCTGTATTCTTACATACAAATGCATAACGATTTTCTGAATCTGCGGTTTCTTTGTTTCTTTCGTAAATAGAAACATCGATAGTCTTTGCATAACCAAATCGATCCATAAGGAATACAACATCCTTCTCTTCGATTGGTTTTTCAACAACTACTGCTTCTGCTAAATTATCTACTACAGTTCTACGTTCTCTTCCGTATTCTTTCTTGAAGGCAGTAAGCTCTTTCATAATCAACTTCGCCATAGAAGAACGATGAGAAAGTAAGTCCTCGTAAAGAGCAATCTTCTCTAAAGTCTCGTTGTGCTCCTTCATCAGGGCTTCAATTTCAAGACCAATCAACTTATAGAGTCTCATTTCGAGAATTGCATGCGCCTGACGCTCTGTAAAGCGAAGCTGTTTTGCCATTTTCTCAGATGCTTTAGATTTAAACTTGATGTTAGAAGTATCACCTGCAGTAAGACACTTTTCTGCATCTTTTCTATTCGTACATCCACGAAGGATTTCAATAATCAAATCGATAACATTACATGCTTCGATAAGACCTTCCTGGATTTCCTTTTTGTCTAATTCTTTCGCAAGTAAAGTCTTGTACTTTCTGGTTGCGATTTCATACTGGAAGTTTACATGATGGCGAATAATAGGGATAAGTCCCATAGTTTCTGGTCTGCCATCCGCTACTGCCAACATATTTACACCAAAGGTATCTTCTAACTTGGTCTTTTTATATAATAGATTTTCTAATGCTTCTACGTTGGTACCCTTTTTCAAATCTAATACAATACGGATACCTTCTTTTGACGACTGGTTCGTAATGTCCACGATATCGCTGGTCTTTTTCGTTTCTACCAAAGCCGCCACGTCCATTAGGAATTTACCAATATTGGCACCAATCATAGTGTATGGAATCTCTGTAATAATGAGACGTTCCTTACCACCTTTTAATTTTTCATGAACAACTTTACCACGAACCTTAATCTTACCCATACCTGTTTCATAGATAGATAACAGGTCATCCTTGTTTGCAATAACACCACCCGTAGGGAAATCTGGTCCCTGGATATACTGCATAAGTTCTTCCGTGGTAATATCTGGATTTTTCATATAAGCGATAACGCCGTCTACCACTTCACCAAAATTGTGTGGTGGAATGCTGGTCGCCATACCTACTGCGATACCTTCTGCACCATTGATAAGAAGGTTTGGAACCTTAACAGGAAGAACGAGTGGTTCCTTCTCTGTTTCATCAAAGTTTGGGCCAAAGTCTACGACATCTTTATCTAAGTCAGCAAGGTATGCTTCCTGTGTTACTTTCTGAAGACGCGCTTCCGTATAACGCATAGCCGCAGCTCCATCACCTTCGATAGAACCAAAGTTTCCGTGTCCATCGATAAGAGGAAGGCCCTTCTTGAAATCCTGCGTCATAACAACGAGAGCTTCGTAAATAGATGAATCACCATGTGGGTGATATTTACCCATGGTATCACCGACAATACGCGCACTCTTACGGTGTGGCTTGTCGTACTTTACACCTAGTTCTGACATATCGTAGAGCACACGTCTCTGTACCGGTTTCAAACCATCACGTACATCAGGAAGTGCACGAGCTACGATTACGCTCATCGCATAGTCAATATATGATTTTTGCATCAGCTCCGAATACTCGGTGCGAATAATATTATTTTCATTTACTTGCATAGTTTTCTCCTAAATTATACGTCAAGGTCTGCATCGTGCGCATGTTCATGAATGAACGCTCTACGTGGTGGTACGTCTGTACCCATCAGCATTGCAGTCACATCTGACGCCATACGTCCATCTTCAATTTCCACGCGACGCATCATACGAGTCTCTGGGTTTAAGGTAGTTTCCCAAAGCTGTTCTGCATCCATTTCACCAAGACCTTTGTAACGCTGTAAGGTGAAGTTTCCACTGTGTGTACGTCTGTATTTTTCTAATGCTGCATCATCATATAAGTACACTTCTTCACCCTTGCTTGGAATAACCTTGTAAAGAGGTGGCATAGCCACATATACATGTCCTTCAAAAATAAGTTCTGGCATAAAGCGGTAGAACAAGGTTAAAAGCAAGGTTGAAATATGGGCACCGTCGACATCGGCATCGGCCATAATAATAATCTTGTCATAACGAAGTTTGGTAATGTCAAAGTCGTTACCATATCCTTCTGAAAATCCGCAACCAAATGCATTAATCATAGCTTTGATTTCTGCATTTGCAAGGACTTTATCGATACTAGCTTTTTCTACATTAAGAATCTTACCTCTGATAGGCATAATCGCCTGATACATACGGTTACGTGCATTCTTTGCAGAACCACCAGCGGAATCCCCTTCCACGATGAAAATTTCACATTTAGAAGCATCGCGGCTTTCACAGTTTGCGAGTTTTCCGTTTGAGTCAAAGGAGAATTTCTGCTTGGTAAGCATATTTGTTTTCGCCTTTTCCTCGGTCTTACGAATTTTAGCTGCTTTTTCTGCACAGGAAATAACTGCTTTTAAAGTTTCTAGGTTTTTATCAAAGAACAACTGCATTTCATCGCCTGTAATCTTAGAAGTTACACGGGATGCATCTGGGTTGTCCAACTTGGTCTTTGTCTGACCTTCAAAACGTGGATCTGGATGCTTGATTGATACAACCGCAGTCATACCATTACGAACATCTGCACCAGTGAAGTTTACGTCTTTTTCTTTTAAGATACCAAGTTCACGAGCATAAGCATTGATGATGGTAGTCATAGCAGTCTTATAACCTGTAATATGTGTACCACCTTCCGCATTATAAATATTGTTACAGAAACCTAAAATATTTTCATGGAACTCGTTTGTATACTGAATCGCTGCTTCTACTGTGATTCCTTCGCTTTCGCCTTTAAAATAAATCACATCGTGAAGTGTCTCAATATTTTTATTCAAATCCTTTACAAATCCGATAATTCCGTCTGGTTCATGATATTCGATATGCTCAATTTCATCTTTACGACGGTCTTCGTAAATAATGGTAAGGTTAGGATTTAAGTATGCAGTTTCATGCATACGACTCTTTACATCTTCTTCCTTGAAATAAGTCTTTTCAAAGATTTCTGGGTCTGGTAAGAAGTTAATCTTAGTACCTGTCTTTTTTGTCTTTGCAATCTTTGGAAGAAGTCCATTTTCCAATTTTACAGTAGGGTTACCACGTTCATAACGGTCGTGATGAACAAAGCCCTCCCTACTAATTTCGATATCCATATAAGTAGAAAGTGCGTTTACTACAGATGAACCTACACCATGAAGACCACCACTGGTCTTATATACCGAATCATCGAATTTACCACCTGCGTGTAAGGTAGAAAATACTACTCGCGCTGCAGATACGCCCTTTGCATGCATACCTACAGGGATACCACGTCCATTATCTTCTACGGTACAAGAACCATCTTTTTCCAGAGTAACCCAGATGGTATCACATTCTCCTGCCAAATGTTCATCTACAGAGTTGTCTACGATTTCGTAAATCAGGTGATTTAAACCTTTTCTAGATACGGAACCGATATACATACCTGGACGCTTACGAACCGCTTCCAGTCCCTCCAATATGGAAATACTACTTTCATCGTATGTGATCTTTTTTGCCATACTATCTCCCTCTACTCATTCTTGTCTGCATCCTTCATATGTGCCATTACCATGACTGCAATACGGAAGGTCATCGCATCATCAAATTTACGGATATCTAGTCCGATTTCTTTTTCAATGCGCTCTAATCTATATACTAATGTATTTCTATGTACATATAACTGTCTTGCTGTTTCTGAAATATTTAAGTTGTTTTCAAAGAACTTTGTAATCGTAGACATTGCTTCTTCGTCTTCTAATACATCTGGAATCTTGTCCCCAAAAACTTCTTTGATAAACATGTTACAAAGGCTCATTGGAAGCTGATAAATCAAACGTCCTATACCTAGTTTTCCATAAGAAATGGTATCCTTTTCTGCATAAAACACCTTTCCTACCTGAAGTGCCATCTTGGCTTCCTGGAAAGACTGAGCTATCTCAGATATCTCGGTCACCATATTTCCATATCCCACGCGAACCTTTACCATAGCCTCCATATGAAGACTGTCTACGAGGCTCTTTGCTACATCCTCTAATTTCTCTTCCGTTGCTGCTTCATTGGAAATGTCTTTCACCAGTACAACACTATGTTCATCCACAGTTGTAACAAAATCGCCGGCCTTTAAATTGGACAGATTCTTTACCAATTCCATAACTAAATCCGTACTCTTATTACCTGTATCAATGACATAGCACACCCTTGGCTTTGCCTCAATATGCAATCTTTTAGCCTTGCTATGCATATCTACTGCGAGGAGGTTTCCTAGCAATACGTCTTTGATAAAAATATTGCGATTTAAATCTTTTTCTACAAACTGAACTACCGTGTTGTCCACTTCATCATAATCCTTCGTAGTGCTTGCAACCAGTTTCCCATCTGCTTGGAAAAGTGCAACCTCTAAACCGTAGGTTTCCTTTAATTCAGTTATTGCATCCAGAAGCTTTTGTTCCGACATTTTTTGTCACCTCGTAATCAAATAAAGACAGGGTGTAAATTTACACCCTGCCAAAATTTACAACTATATAATTTTACCGAATTAGTTTGTGATTGTCAATTCAGTCTCTTTATCAAATACGTGAATCTTTTCTGGATTTAACGCGAGCTTGATATGGTCGCCATAGCGTGCAGTTGTATCTGCTGCAACTCTAGCTGACATATTAGTTCCTACTAATGTGTAGTATAACATTGCTTCTGCACCTAATAATTCGTATCCAGTTACATCTGACTCGATAACTGCACCATTTGCAAGTGCTTCTGCATCATCACTAATATCTTCTGGTCTGATACCCATAACAACTGTTTTTCCATCGTATCCGCCAGCGATAACTTTCTTAGCTTTTTCTTCTGGTAATTCAACTGTGAATTCACCAAATTTAAGGCTAGCTTTATCACCTTTTACTTCAACTACTGCGTCGATGAAGTTCATCTGTGGAGATCCAATGAAACCAGCAACGAATAAGTTATTTGGTTCATTGTAAAGTTTCTGTGGAGAATCCACCTGCATGATAACACCATCTTTAAGTACTACGATTCTAGTACCAAGTGTCATAGCTTCTGTCTGGTCATGTGTAACGTAGATGATTGTAGCGCCTAATCTGTTATGTAATGAAGCGATTTCTGCACGCATCTGTACACGAAGTTTTGCATCAAGGTTTGATAAAGGTTCGTCCATAAGGAATACCTTTGGATTACGAACGATAGCACGACCCATAGCAACACGCTGTCTCTGTCCACCAGATAAAGCCTTTGGTTTACGATCTAATAATTTTTCAAGGTCAAGAATACGAGCTGCTTCTTCTACCTTTGCTTTGATTTCATCCTTTGGCACTTTACGAAGTTTAAGAGCGAAAGCCATGTTATCAAATACTGTCATATGTGGATATAAAGCGTAGTTCTGGAATACCATAGCGATATCTCTATCTTTTGGTTCTACATTGTTCATAAGCTTTCCGTCAATATAGAATTCACCAGAAGTGATATCTTCCAAACCTGCGATCATACGAAGTGTAGTAGATTTACCACAACCTGAAGGTCCTACGAAGATGATAAATTCTTTGTCCTCTACTTCAAGATTGAAGTCTTTTACTGCTTCAAAGCCGTTGTCATATTTTTTGCAAATATTTTTTAATGATAAACTTGCCATTTCTTTTATTCCCCCTAAGTATTTATTCACTGTGTCTATCATAACTTAGGATTGTCCATATGACCATTGGCAAAGTGCCAAAGATTTTAGGATTCTATTGTCAGATTGACGAATACACCATCTTCCACCATGGTTTTGAGACGATTATACTCTTCTTTTAGCATATCTCTTCCCTTATCTGTGATGATATAGGACTTTCTACGTCCCTCTGAGGCAGTAAGACGAATGATGTCATTCTCCTCAAACTTCGCCAACATGGCATATAAGGTGCCTGGGCCAACAACTACACGTCCATGCGAAATGCTCTTCACCTTTTCCATAATGTCTACACCACAGCATTCTTCTGTCAGTGCCAGGAGGATATAATACATAGGTTCTGTTAAGGTTTGAAACTGTTCTCTAGCCATACCATCACCTACCTTAATTCCAGTTTATCTAGGATAATATTTATTTGTTCGGTAGTAAGATGCACCTCTTCATCATCACGGAATACCAATATACTGTCTTCATATCTTACATAGTATTCTCCATTTTTATTGCGCAATGCTTTTTCTGCACTCCACTCCGAAGTACAATCTACTGCTCCTTCGTTGAATTTCTTTTTCGTAAACTCTCTTTCCCAGATTCCATCTAAAATTCTTGCATTTTTAGATCTATAGATTGTGTAATAAATCGATTCTTCTTCTGTAAAAACGAAATAATTATCAATACTTCCAAACAAATTTCCTTCATGATAGATATCAATATCATCCTCTTGGTATGGACATTCTCTATAATCTGAAATAAGAAGCGGAGCCTCCTCTTTCTGCTGAGAAACATCTTCGCCAACATCTGATATAATTCCAATGGTTAAGACAATAAATACAAGGAACACTCCCATCGTAAATACTCCCTGTATAATCACATTCGTATCACGATCCGGACGAAATTTATTGATTAAAAGAGCCATTAGTAGCACAGAGCCTATTAGTGCAAGATTGAGAATAATAAGTTCTGGTTGTTTCATCACGATAAAATAGTAACTTAAGATCACCAGTAAAATTACTACATATATATCTCTTGCAGTAAAATGTAGACTATTTCCTTTTTGACTTCCAATGTAGATTTCTTTTCCATCACGAATATCTTTCATCAATTTTCTCTTTTTTATAAAAGCATATACAAAGGTACATAGCTGACCTAAAAACATCACATTCCAAATAGAGAAACTAAATAGAAATGTTGGTGAGAATATATATCTTTCAAAGAAACTAGTCACATTTATCCATTGAAGAACCGCATTAATTCCGTATAAAACAAGCAAAGCTATCGGATATCCCAATGTAGATGCTTTAAATGCATTTGTCACTCTCTCCTCTGGAGTAAAAAGTTCTGTAGCATTTTCATCTATCTTTTTAAAAATACAAAACTTCTGTTTCGAATCTACCAATTCCCAGCCAGCTGCCTCGCAATATTCAGCAAACTCTTTTGTCTCAGGTGCAGGTCTTGTATCATTTTCACTCGCTTTATTAAACACTTCTACTGCGTAAACTACCTGCTCTGGTTCACCCTTCTCAAATTTAAGTCCTGCTCCCCACTCTTTGAAGTGCCAGCCTTTGGCAGCCATGTCCGTCAGCAATCTTGCAAAATCATCGCAGTGCATGTAGTCAAAACCTTTAAATACTGTCTTTTTATTCTTTCCCATATGCTCGCCCTCCTTTTATTATCGAGTGTCGATATTTCCTATCTTTATTATATTATCGAGTATCGATATTGTCAATATGATTACGAAAAAAATAGCGTGACACTCTGTCACGCTTATCTTTGCCTCTTCTCCATCTTTTTCCAATTTATAAAACCATAAATATCATTTACTAGAAATGCTACAAAGCATACCACTACTGAAATATATTTCACATCTGACAAACTTGCTAATACCCAAAGTACAATTAGCACTACATCGTTTGCTGCATATGCCACTGCAAAATATGGATTTCTTCGAAACGTCAAATATACTGCTACAAAACTAGTCGTTACGGATAAGGTACTTGGCACGATATTTGCAGTATTAAAATACGCAAGAATGAAGTAAAACGTTACTGTCACCACCGCTGCCAGTATCCACATAAACACAACTTCCTTTCGTGAAATATGATTCACTTTAACTTCTGCCCTATTTCCATTGTAAGGATTTCGAAGCCACGAAACCAGAGCGAATACTGCCATCGGCATTGTCATTCCCAAATATGTAATCATTTCTCCATAGTAGGAAAACGTATATGAAATAATCCCGTATAACAAACTGAATATCACCATTAAAAGCTGACCAAAGGGATTTCCCTTCGCATTAAATATCAAGGATGTCACTCCAATCAATGATGCTGATAAGGTCAGATAGTTTTCCCTATCAAACACACAAAATGATATGACTATTAAGCTAACAGAACAAATCCATAGCAAACGTTCTTCTTTCGTAAAATATCCAATAAATCTTTTCATATAAAATCTCCTAATAAAAAAGCACCCGTAAATGTATCTTCTAAGACCTAACGATACATTCACGAATGCCTTCACATTCTCTACCCGGTGGCAGAAATATTATTTATTGTTTTCGCCTGCTGCACGAAGCTGACAAACACCCTGTGTCATCGTTCCCATTGGACAGAATGCACACCAGGTACGTGGCTTATACAGCACCATTACTATAAGACCAATTAAAGTAGATGTCAACATCATACTATTACATAGATTCTCTTAATTTTTCCTTGTTTAGAATCATAATTGTACCACGTTTCAACTCCAGTACCCCCTCTTTTACCATATATTTCAGCACTTTGGTAACTACTTCTCTTGCACTGCCGATGTATTTTGCAATCTCATCATGAGTTAGGGAAAGTGTCATATTGTTCTTTTGAACCATTTCATCCCACAAAAATTGTGCTACTCTTTGATCTATTTTAAGGAAAAGAATCTGCTGCATGGTCCACATAACATCTGAAAATTTCTCCGTTGCTGACTTATACAAAAACAATTCCGCATACGGATTCTGCTGCATCACCTGATTCAACGCAGACGCAGGAAGAACCAGAACCTCTGTATCCTCTGTCGCTTCAATCAACACATCAAAGGTAATCGTATCCAATAAACAAGAAGCAGACAATACACATACTTCATTTGCATTTACACGAAATAGTGTCACTTCACGTCCCTCTTCTGAAAGAATATAGGTGCGTAACTGACCACTCAGCACTGTCATAAGTCCTTTACAACTATCCTCCGTGCGGTGCATCAGCATGCCTTTATTATATTTTTCTTTATATACTGCATTTTGAATTAAATGCTTCTCTGAATCAGATAATTCTGACCAAAAAGGATACAAATTTTTTAATTCCATAGTAACTCCTATATAATCCTTTAATTAATACCTCTGCAATTATACCCTCATCTCCTCAGGTATCTTTTTATCTTTGAAATAATATTCATAATCGTGCTCGCTTATTTCACGAAGCACCTTACATGGATTACCTACCACTACCACTCCACTAGGAATATCCTTTGTGACGATACTACCTGCACCGATAACTGTATTATCTCCAATCGTAACTCCAGGCATTACGATAACTCCTGCTCCCAACCAACAGTTTCTCCCAATATGTATTGGCATATTATACTGGTATTCTTTTTCTCGAAGTTCTGGGCAGATTGGATGTCCTGCCGTAGCTAAAACTACATTTGGACCAAACATCGTATTATCTCCTACATATATATGTGTATCATCTACACAGGTCAAGTTAAAATTGGCATATACTTTCTTTCCAAAATGACAATGCTTCCCACCCCAGTTTGCATGAAATGGTGGTTCAATATAACATCCCTCTCCTATATCACCAAACATCTCTTTCATAATAGAAATTCTTTTTTCCATTTCCGATGGACGTGTCATATTAAAATCATATAATCTATCCAGACATTTCAGTTGAACTTCCATAATCGAATCATCTGTTGGATAATAGATTTCTCCACTGTGTAACTGCTCCATTCCCATATTGTTTTCCTCCTCTTATCTGTTTATCATCTCTTCTCTCGTCGGATTATTCTCCGACAAATCCAGTCCCTTTGGCAAATACTCATTTGGAATATATTTCTCATAATCGACATCCATACTATAACCTGGGAACACAAGTCCTACATAGATGATAGTTCCTTTTCCATCTGTTAAAGCGTATATTAATTCACTTTTATCTGTCTGAATAGCAAGAAGCTGATACTTATCGAATCCAGTCATGCCATAGTTTCCAATATGTTCCGTAGAAGGATAATTTTCCAAATGTAGGAGTTCCTGTTCATATGATACTTGATCATACTCTACCACTAGGTAACTTAAATAATTTGAATCCCAAGGCTCGTAGTGTATCAATAGATAATCCTTCACATTCATATCTGAAACTATTTCTTCTGGCCAGATATTATCTACATAGACTGGTCCACCTAAATTATACTCATATAAAGCGTATCCGTCTATCACATTTGTACCGTCCTCTAACACTCCATACGTACCGATATCACGATGTTCTTCCCACGATGCTGCTGCATTCATCCCCACTACCGAAACTACCAAAATATATACTGCCAAAATAAACGCTACTGCCACAAGTGCTATAACACATATAAGTTTGGAAACCTTTTTTATTATTTTCTTATATACATTCTTGTAAGAATCTGCTAATTGTTTTTCTTTCTCTTCGTCATAAACCACAGGTTCTATTGCATCGGATTCACACATGGTTTCATAATATGCCTTGCATTTCGAACATTCTTGTAAATGTTCTTCTACTGCTTTTCTACTTTCATTACTTGCCACTTCATCATGATACAGAGGCAAAATATCTCGTATTAATTCACATGGATATTTCATTGCAATTCCTCCTTTATCTTCATTTTAGCACGATGATAGGTCACACGCGCCCAACTTTCTGTCTTATTATGCAAACGAGCTATCTCCGAAAACGATATTTCTCCAAATGTTCGCATCCAAAACACTTCTCTATACGGTTCCTCCATATCATGTAGAATCTTATGTATGTGCTCTGCCATATCTTTATCTTCAAACTGTTTTTCAAGACTCGTCTCATCTTGCAGCATCTCGGTCGGAAAGTCTACAAGCCGCTTGTTTTTCTTTAAATATGTATAAAACGTATTTTTCGCAATTTGACACATCCAAACAGAAAATTTACACTGGCCTTTGAACTGACCAGCACTCTTTAGCACCTTATAAAAAGTTTCTTGTGTAAGTTCTTCTGCCAAAAATTCGTCCTGACACAACTTGACTAAGTACTTATATACCTGTGGATAATACTCTTTATAAAGTTTTTCAAACTCTTGCATCTCTTTCCTCCTTTCTGCATTTCTATATATAAGACTCTTTATCTCTATATTTGTTACAAAAAAATAAAAATGAAGAAAACCCATCCACTTTGAAGTGGACGGGCATCATTTATTTGCTTCTTTCTTTCCCTCGAATCATCTGAATCAAAGTCCAGGTGCTAGTTACAACTGTCATTGCAGCAAAAAGTGCACCGGTATAAGACTTAATAATAAAGAAATAAAAAACCCAAGGCACAAAAGTCAATGTCACCAAAAGTTTAAATTTAATAGGGTCTTTGATATCCATCAACAAAACATATATCGTACATACCACAAACGGCAAATAGCCCAAAAGGCCTTGGTTATTAAATGGAACCGTCAACACGAGAGACAAAACAATTAAAACAATTTTAATTGGCCATGTAAAAACGTTTTTGTAACAAAGGTAATTTCTCACACAGGAAAGCACATTACTAATGGCACCCGGAATAGCTCCAAGTAATAACATACTTACCGTTTGCATGCCCAACTGAATAATCTGAAATACAAGTATTTTCCCTTTGTCTTTCATTGTTCCTGAATAAATCTGTATCATAGATGCGACAAAATCAATGATATTCGCAATTACAATCTGTAACATATATATTCTCCATTCATTGTATACTATTTAACATTCTATCACATCAACGCATCAAACTCTACCCTTTGTAACTCACTTGGTCTTGTTTCAAAACTATATTTTTCCAGCATAACATTATTTAAAATTATTGTTTTTGCTCCAGCTTCCTTCCAACTCTCTTTAATCACTTCCACAAAATCCAAAGTTGGTTCCAATTCTACCTGTGTACAAGAATACTCTCCT
>JAZURS010000012.1:0-22112 GCA_045606325.1 Agathobacter sp. | reverse complement strand
GTCTTTGAATTATCGATATAAATCTTTCCATCTAAAATGGTGACGGTTTCTCCTGGAAGACCAATAATACGTTTTACATACTTCTGACTCTCATCATCTGGAAAATAAAAGAAAATGATATCTCCTCGTTCAGGTTCTTCTGCTATATACGCCAGACGAAAACCCAAAAGATTATCTCCTGGCATAATTGTATTCTCCATAGATCCCGTTGGAACCGTTGCATTTATAATAACAAAATTCTTAAGTACAAGTACAACTGCCAAAGTAATCAAGAGTGTAAATGCAAAACTCTTTATTTCTTTCTTCCAATTTATTTCTTCGTCAGGAAAATCCACGTTTTCCCATTCTTCATCCTCGTTATCATTTAAGTCGAGAACTTCTAAATCATCTATCTTCATAAACTTTCTTAGCCTGCTACTAAATTCTTTTCTATTACCTCGCCAACACGGGATTTTACCAATTCAGCAATTTCATTCGTTTTCATATCTTTATATTCTTCATAGTAAATTGGCTCTAAATAATGCAACTGCACCTTAAGAGGAGCACAACCATCTTGATCCAACACCTTAAAACTATCGATAAACGCAAATGGTACAATCGGTGCTTTTGATTTCGTTACACACTTAAACGTGCCTGCGTGAAACTCACCCATCTGGTTTCCGTTTTTACTTCTAGTTCCCTCTGGGAAAATAACAATATTACGTCCATCTGCAAGCTCCTTCGCTACACTCTGGATAACTTTCATAGATTGACGAACATCTTCTCTATCCATTGCATATGAATGTGTGCACTGAATAATCTGTTTTAAGAAAGGAATTTCTGCTAATTCCTTTTTCAACACCCCTGCTATTGGTCGATCAAAACTATCTACAATCGCAACAATATCAAAGATTCCCTGATGATTTCCACACATAAGAAAGCCATCCTCTTTTGGTATATTATCTAAGCCTGTTACGTGTAAATCAATATTCCCTGATTTACATACATGCTTAATTATATAGCGAATATGTTTGTATTTTTCCTCATAACTATACTCATCTGTATGCTTCGCATATTTACAAAGTTTTACCCATGCAGCTGGTACCATCACTATGTTTTTAAGCACCACCATCAATAATCGATTCATAATAATTCCCCTTTTTATCGTTTAGGACGACATGAAACACCTACACCTAAAGCACCTTCGCCCGTATGACAGCAAATACCAAGTGATAAGTTTCCTGCTAAAACATCCATGCCTGGGAAAGCTTCTTTTACTTCTTCTATCCAAGCATTCGTTGTTTCTTCATCTGCACTAGTTGCCACCAAAAGATATGCTTCACCTCTTTCGTGATATTCCTTAAATGTCACGTCCAAGTCCTCTCGAATCGCTTCTAACATTTCTTTCTTAGCCTTCTTCATCCCACGGCTCTTTTTATAAGTTTCTAAAACTTCAGTTCCAAGTTTTAAGATTGGCTTAATATTTAAGGCTGTACCTAATGCTGCTGTTGTCGCAGAGATACGTCCACCTTTTTTCAAGAATTCCAATGTTTCCACTGCGATATATATCGACATCTTATTCTTTTCTGCTTCTAGGATTTCTTTAATCTTTTCTACATCTAAACCTTCTTCCACCATTTCCTGCGCATCCATAATCGCACGAACTAAAGGAGTAGAAACACGTCCATTATCTACAACAAAGACCTTTCCCTCAAACTCTTCATCTTGTGCCAGCATCATAGCTGTTCCGCAGGAACCACTGAGACCGCTACTCATCGGAAGATATAAAATCTGGTCATATTCTTTAAGTCCTTCTTTCCAGAACTCTGTTACGGCTTCTGGCGAAGGCTGGGATGTAGAAACCTTTTTATCTGCATTTAACTGTTCGAAGAATTCCGCTCTTGTAATAGAAACTTCTTCGTAATAGCATTCTTCCTCTACATAAAACGGCATTGGAAGCACCAATACATTCATCTGCTTTGCTATTGCTGGAGTAATACCACTGTGACTATCTGTTGCAATTCCAATTTTGCTCATATTAAACCTCTCCTACTTTTATAATAGATTAAGTACTATCTTATCTATTATAGTCTAAAACAGGTATATTTGTAAAATGTTAACGGATATTTTTTTATAAAAAATAAATAAAAAAGCCCCGAGAGCGTATTCGCCCCCGAGACCTTTTGGCATAAATATAAAATTTTCAAGATGCTAGAAAACACCCTGTGCAAGCATAGCTTCAGCAACTTTCTTGAAACCTGCGATATTTGCACCAGCTACAAGATTGTAGCCTAAACCATATTCTTCAGCCGCTGCTGCAGATGAATCATGAATACCAATCATAATTCTATGTAATTTTTCATCTACTTCTTCTGCTGTCCAGCTATAACGTTCTGAGTTCTGGCTCATTTCGAGACCTGATACTAATACACCACCCGCATTAACAGCCTTAGATGGAGCAACGATTGTATCTGTTTCATCCATTAAGTATTTCAATGCATCATTTGTAGTTGGCATATTTGCAACTTCAATATAGTACTTAACACCATTTGCAACAATCTTCTTTGCTTCATCCATGTTTACATCATTCTGTGTAGCACATGGCATAGCGATGTCAACCTTCTGTCCCCATGGTTTTTCGCCTGGGAAGAACTGGCAACCAAATTTATCTGCGTAATCCTGAACTTTATCACGTCCTGAAGAACGCATTTCAAGCAAGTAATTAATCTTCTCTTCTGTAACAATTCCGTCCGGATCATAGATATATCCATCTGGACCTGAAAGTGTAACTGCTTTACCGCCTAATTCAGCAATTTTCTTTGCAGCACCCCAAGCTACGTTACCGAAACCTGAAAGTGAAACCGTCTTTCCTTCCATTGATTCACCTTCGTGTTTTAATACCTCACAAGTGTAGTAAACTGCACCGTAACCAGTCGCTTCTGGACGAATTAAAGAACCACCGAAAGAAAGTCCTTTACCTGTTAATGTTCCGTTTTCAAAAGCACCTCTGATACGACGATACTGTCCATACATATAACCGATTTCTTTTGCACCAACACCAATATCACCAGCTGGTACGTCTACATCTGGTCCGATATGACGATAAAGTTCTGTCATAAATGCCTGACAGAATCTCATGATTTCTCCGTCGCTCTTACCACGTGGATCAAAGTCTGAACCACCTTTTGCACCACCCATTGGAAGTGTTGTTAAACTGTTTTTGAAAGTCTGCTCAAAACCTAAGAATTTCATGATAGATAAGTTTACTGAAGGATGGAAACGAAGACCTCCTTTATAAGGTCCAATAGCACCATTAAACTGTACACGATATCCTCTGTTTACCTGTGTCTGTCCATTATCATCAACCCAGGCAACTCTGAATTCGATTACTCTTTCTGGTTCACACATTCTTTCAAGAAGTGCAGCCTTTCTATATACTTCTTCGTTTTTGTCCACGATTGGTTTTAAAGAAGATAATACTTCTTCTACTGTCTGCAAAAATTCTGGTTCCTGCGCATTCTTCTCTGATACTTTTGCAATTACCTCATCTACGTATGACATATTATGTTCCTCCTTTGTCATATTTTTATTCACATATCTTTTGTATATGACTCCTTTTCTGTGATTTATTTTAATCCCTGGAAAGCTATATTACAAGAAAAATTTTCCTTCCAGACAATGCCAATTGATTATATGCAATATTATTTCAAGTTATAGTTTTATCCATCCGCTATAACAAAACTTTCGCTTGACGATTTTCGAAAAGTCATGTATGGTAAATGTGTTACAAAACAAATATCACATTTTTGCTAGGGGTGCCTTTGGCTGAGATTATCGAAAGATATGACCCTCACTACTTGATCCGGTTAGTACCGGCGTAAGGAAGCGAACAGTAAGTTAGAAGACTTCTCCCTGGCAGCAGACAAGGAGGAGATTTTTTATGTCTATTTTTGCAATCCCAGTGACAGATGAGTACGGCGTTACTTATCAACTCACAACCGCAGGTTACACCGTTCTTGTAATCGCAATGATTGCTGCTTTACTCGTTGGATGCGCCATATTCGGTAGCAAAAGAAAATTTAGCGCAAAGCAGCTCACATTCTCTGCTATGGCAATCGCACTTGCCATGGTAACATCTATGCTGAAGTTAGTGAACATGCCTATGGGCGGTTCCGTGACTTTGTTCAGTATGTTATTTATCTCATTAATTGGTAGCTGGTACGGACTAGGAGTAGGTCTCACTACAGGTCTGGCTTATGGTATTTTACAGTTAGTAATTGACCCATACATCATCAGTCTGCCACAAATGTTTTTGGATTATTTCTTTGCCTTCGGTGCGCTCGGTCTTTCAGGACTGTTTTCGAAATCAAAGAATGGTCTTATCAAGGGCTATATCGCGGCAATTTTAGGAAGATTTGTATTCTCTACACTTTCTGGATACATCTTCTTCCCAACCTTTATGCCAGAATTCTTTGACAGTGCAATCATTTATTCTATTTGTTATAACGGTGCTTATATCGGTGCAGAAGCGATACTAACCCTCGCTCTCATTTGTTTACCACCTGTAAGCAAAGCCTTAAGCCACGTTAAAACTCTCGCAAATTAATAAAAGGGCGTGCCTAGCACGCCCTTTTACTTTATATTAATCTAATAACATCGCCATACAACCATAAATACCTGCATCATTTCCTAATGTTGCAAGTTCAAAGCGAGTTTCCTTCAATGCATAGAAACAGTTTTCTCTAAAATGTTCCTGAATAGTATCAATAAGGATAGTTCCCGCTTTAGATACACCACCGCCAATTACGATGGCCTCTGGATTTACTACGCATGCTAGATTTGATAATGCGGAACCAAGAATTTTTCCTAATTCATCCACAAGTTCTTTTGCAACTTCATCTCCAGCTTTTGCTTCATCAAATATATCCTTTGCAGTAAGTGCTTCCATACTACGAAGTGTTGTTTCATCTTCGCTCTTGGCTAATTTTCTTTTTGCCATACGAACAATACCTGTCGCAGAGGTATACTGCTCTAAGCAACCATACTGTCCACAGTTACAAGCTTCAATTTCATCCGGATTTACTGTAATGTGTCCGATTTCTCCACCGGCCCCATGGCATCCTGCTACGATTTTTCCATCAATAATAATGCCGCCACCTACACCAGTTCCAAGTGTTACCATAACAGAACTCTTACAACCCTTTGCACCACCCTGCCAGTTTTCGCCTAATGCAGCAACATTGGCATCGTTTCCTACTTTTATAGGTAATCCAGTTAATGCACCTAATTCTTCTGCTACGTTTACAACGCCCCAGCCAAGATTTACGCAACGATTAACTATGCTATCCTCATGAACTGGTCCTGGAACACCTACTCCTACACCTTGAACTTCAGATTTACTGATTGCTTCCTGTGCTAATTTATTATCAATACTCTTTGCAATATCTGATAAAATATCTACACCGCCATTTGCAGTATTTGTTTTAATTTCCCACTTATCAAGAAGTTTTCCATCTGTTTGAAAGAATCCCATCTTAATTGTTGTTCCTCCGACATCTACTCCAAATCCATATTTCTTCATAACTATAACCTCCGTATCCTTTATATACTTTAATTGTTTTCTGGAATCTCTTCCTCTTCTATCTCTTCTTCATTTTCCTCAGGCGTTTTCTCTGAATAATGTTCATCGATAAACTCCGGCGAAAGTTGTGCATAAGGAAGGAAATTCATCGGCGTAAGTCCTTGATGAATCTTGGTCATATAATCCTCCCAGATATATGCCGGATATGTTCCACCTCCAAGTCCTTCGACTTCTCTCGGAAGATCACACCCCACCCATACGCTCGTGGTATAGTATCTGGTATATCCTACAAACCAGCCATCCTTATTATCATTTGTGGTACCGGTTTTACCCGCACAAGGAATGTCCGGTAGAGCCGCTCCGCTTCCTGTCCCGCTTATCATGGCAGAATGCAAAACATCTGTCATCATTCTGGAAGCAGTCTCTCCATATATTTTTATTCCCTCCTGTGCAGATACATAAACTACATTTTCAGCTGCATCTACAATCTTCTTTATACAGGTTGGATTTCTATATATTCCATCATTTTCGAGTGTGGCATATCCAGCCGCCATTTCTACTGCTGATGTACCTCTGGTAAAGCCACCTAATGATGTTGCATTCACGTAATCTGATGGTCTAATTTCCGTAAAATGCATATCTTTTAAGTATTGCAGCCCTACTTCTGGCGTGATTTCACTATAAAGTTTCCATGCAGCTGGGTTCAACGACTGTTCTACCGCAAATCGTGCCGTTACTTCTCCGAAGTAATATCCCATGTCAGGACCATCTTCAATCTCTTCGTCTTTGACCAATGTATCCGGTGTATTACCTCTTTCAAAAAATGGCGTATATACGATAAGTGGTTTAATCGCACTTCCCGGTTGACGATGTGACTGGAAGGCTCTGTTTAAAGTATAAATACCTAAATCATTCTGTTCTCTTCCACCTACGATTGCTACTACATAACCGGTTTCATTATCAATGCATACTGCAGAACCCTGCATCTGATATGCACCATCCTCACCTACTTCTGTAAAACCGCTCAAAACCTGATTAACAGAATTCTGAAGGGTTTCCTGTTTCGTCAAGTCAATACTGGTATAAATTTTATATCCTTCTGAATATACCTGCTTCTGACACTCCGCATATAAATGATCATATTCCTCGTAGTATTCCTTCTTTTCCTCTTCACTCGAAAAATACTCTTTAAACTGAAATCCCTGCGCTTCCATTAACGCTCTTGTTGCGCAATAATATACGTATGTATCTACATAATTATTTCTCTGTGATTTTATTTCTTGAGATGGTTGCAAAATGATTTCCTCATCTATCGCAGTAAGATATGCGGCTTGATCAATCTTACCATCTTCGTACATATTCGTAAGAATACGATCTCGTCTTGCCAATGTATTCTCAAAATTGACTATCGGATCATAATAACTCGGGCTGTTCGGAATTGCACACAAAAAAGCAATCTGCGATAAACTAAGGTCGTTTAATCTACAGCTAAAATACCCCGTACAGGCAGCCTGAATCCCATAATATCCATTTGCAAAATAAATATTATTTAAATAATATTCCATAATCTTATTTTTACTATGGAGTTTTTCTAATTCTGCTGCTATAAATATTTCCTTAAGTTTTCGTTCAAAACGTTTCCCTGTATCCAGATAAACATTTCTCGCCAGCTGCATTGTAATGGTACTTCCTCCCTGAGAAAGAGAACCTGTTTCTATAATTGCTTTGGCAGAACGAAGTAATGCGACAAAATCAATTCCATTGTGCTGATAGAATCGTTTATCTTCTATACTAACCATTGCTGTCACGAAATCAGCTGGGATGTCCTCATACTCTACGTAATCAGCTTCCTTCTCCCCTTTAATAAAAGAAATTAATTGTCCGTTCGTATCATAAACAACACTCGTCTGTGAAGGTATAAAAGTCAGCTTATCGGATTCTCGCACCATACGGATAGCATCCTGTCGCATCGCCTGTATCTGTTGGGCGTGTCCTCCAAAATTATAGTATAAAAATCCCGCTAATATGACTAGTATAAAGAAAATCTGAAGTTTGACAAGAAACCAGAAAAGCCGATTCTTTTTATTCTTCTTTCTCTTCGCCATAACGCGCTCCTAAACTGTCATTCTACAAGATATTTTAGCCCTTTTTGTACATATACGCAAGATATTGTAGAACATTTCCCCAAGAAAAAAGAGCAGTATTTCTACTGCTCCATATGCTTTCCTAAAAATCCTGCTGCAGTCTTTGCTATCTGTAACAGAACCTCATTTGAATTGTTACTATTATCTTTACTTAAGATCACCACGGCACCAATACAATCACCATGCGAAAGGATTGTACCAATTACCTGTCTCTCATATGACTTTTCGTCTCCTTGAACGATATTGATTAGTTCCTTGCTGTTCCCTTCCAACACTCTGTATACTCTCTGGTCAATGGCGGCCTGAAGCTGTTCATCTAACACCTTTCCTTCCATTTCTTTTTTCCCATTACCAGATGCAGCTATCACATAATCTCTATCCGTTACACAAACAAGCTCTCCTAATGTCTGTGACATACTTTCTGCAAGTGCAGAAGCAAACTCTCCCAACTCTCCTACTGGAGAGTATTTCTTCAATAAAATCTCACCTTCCCTACTCGTAAAAATCTCCATTGGATCACCTTCGCGAATACGCATCGTACGTCTAATTTCTTTTGGAATTACAATTCGACCTAAATCATCTATTCTTCTAACAATACCTGTAGCTTTCATAAAAAAAATTCCTCCATTTGCATCTACTAGTTATAATCTAGTATCTGTAAATGGAGGCATTTTATACCTTGAAAAAACTATTTGTTAAAACGTTTGCTCTCTGCAATTAAATATTCTTTTTCTGCTTCGGTCATTTCGTCTGTAACATCTAAAATAAACACATAAAACATCTTTGGCCCATCAATGTATTCCGACGTTTCCAGGTGCCCTACGTCATCAATCCATCGAATTTCTCCATCCTTTCGAATAATACGATAACGGATATAGTCCATGTTTCTATCTGACTCTTTTACCTGACTATGAATTTCCCATTGCACACGTTTTATATCCTCTGGATGCACCAGACCAGGGAACGTATTTGAGGTTAGTTCTTTGAATTCCGTTGCTGTTCTACAGCCAAACAAATGAACCACGCGCGGATTTGCGTAAATAATTCTTTCTTCGTCATCCGCATAGTAAATGAAAAATCCATCCGACATTGTTTCTAACATGTTAGACATGTTTTTGCGTTTATTACTTTCCTTTTCACGCATGATAGATTCAATGCTTCGAATCGTCATTGTTGCTGTTTTAGGTATACCATCCTCATTACGTTCAGAAACGGTAAATGTAGTAATACACCATTCTAATCCACCATCCGGAACTCTTCTCTTATATTTATACTCTACGCTGTCTTTTTTACGAAGTACCTTTTTAAGATTTTCTAATGAAAGAAATTCTCGAACTCCGGATTCGTCATATAAGGAAATCTGTCCTGTATCGAAATGTCGATTGATAACCTCCTCGTAATTTCCACGATTCAGCATATCGTTTTGATCTGGATAAATCATTCGGCAATAATTATCCTGCATCTGGATAAAGAATACTTCTCGGAAGGACTCCATAATATTATTTGACACCTTCTCATAAATATGCGAATGTGTAGCATCACGTAAAATACAACATAAATAGCCTGGCTCATATGGATATAAATATATGTCCAGATATCGATTGGAAATCGTGCTATATATATGCATATTAAGAGATTCTTCTTGATAAGCGGCGCGATAGGTCGCATCCAAAAGTTCTTCCTTTCTGCCTTCAAAAAGTTTTGCAATCAAATAACGCAGACGATCCACGTCTCCCCCAGCCATTCGGCTAAGTACCTTATTCGCATAGTTAACTACAAAATCGATTGGCTTACCATTTTCATCGAGAACTGGTCTGCCTATTCCAAAAGCAGATGGTAGACTTCCATAATATTTTTCCATTTCAGCTCTTTGCTGAACTGTAAATTCTTCGATGTTATTCAATAACGAAGAGGCTACTATCGTATCCGCTTTCATCTCTGTCATATCTGTAAGTGCTGCATAAAACAACTTATGCCCATCTTTTTCTCTCATAAAGAACACTTTAATATTGACCCAAAGCGCAACTCCATCTCTTCGAAGGAAATTGATAAATCCAGAAGCGCCTGTTGCTTGATTTTCATACGCCTGTGCGAAGATCGCATACAACAACTGTCTGTCGTCATCTCTAACACTATTCCAGAACTTCTTACGATAATCTTCTTGTTCCTGTCTTGGAATTCCTGCCAATTGGAAGTACTGCTCATTTACTCTGGTAATCTCAATATGATTTTCATACATATCATAGAATACTGCAGGTCCCAAAATATTATTAATTACAGTGTCATTAAAAAGATTCGTATCCATGAACTCTCTTAGGTGGATAGACTCTGCCTGTCTATACCAGAATCCACTATGATCTAATCCTTCATCATCTACTAACAATTTTTCAAAGTTTTCGATGGACATTGGCTTATAGTATAAATACCCCTGTGTATAGCAGCATCCCATCTTACGAAGAAGGTTTTCCTGCACCTGAGTTTCTACACCTTCTACTACAATCGGAATTCGCATCTGTCTTGCCATATTAATAACAGACTCTAAAATACCAATTCCCTTTTCTTCTTCATTTTCGTTAATCTCCAGAAAACGCATATCCATTTTTAAAACGTCTACCGGAACACTTTTTAACATATTTAGGGAAGAATATCCACTACCGAAATCATCCATCATAACGATGAAACCATAGTCTCGCAATCTGGTCACTGTCTCCAAAATAGACTCACCATCTTCGGCATAGGCACTCTCAGTAATTTCGATTTTCAACAACTCTGGCGAAATATCATATTTCTCTACTAATGAAATAATATACTTTGGAACATCCAGAGAAAAGATATCTATACGCGATACATTCACAGAGATTGGAACTGGCTTATAGCCTCGGTCGATACACTTTCTTAGCCATTGACACACCTTGTCCCACACAACTCTATCTAAGTCTGCGATAAATCCGTTTTTCTCCAATACTGGAATAAATACCCCTGGTGATACCATTCCCTTGTCAGGCTTAATCCAACGCACTAATGATTCACCACCCACGATTTTGCCCTGTGTAATATCGCATTGAGGTTGAATAAAGAATGTGAACTCGTTATTATCCATACCTTTCTGAATTTCAGAAAGAAGACGTATTTCCTGTTCCACCTTGCTATCCATATCAGGATAGTATTCTTTTACACGATTTGTATAATTTCCTATAACATACGATAGCGCCAAAGTAGCACGATGATACATCTCGGACGCTGATTCCGTACGGTCTACAATGGAATAAATACCATATGCAGGCGGATATCCCGTCGTATTATTTTTGCGACGGATTTCCTCACGGATTCCTTCACGCAACTGATCCAGAGTTTCTTTATTATACTCTGTAACCAGTGCAAAATTATCTCCACCAAGATAGCCAATTACGCCCCCCTGTGCCTGTCTATATATGCGAAGCATGTCCGCAATAAATCTTAAAAGATTATCTCCTTCCTCTTTTCCATGAAGGGTATTATAAAGACGAAAATGCTCCACATCAATTGCCATCATGCAATATGTCTTATCATCTGCAGTTTTTAGAAAGTTTTCTACTTCTTCAAAGAATGCTTTTTCAGAATATAAACCTGTTAATGCATTTATTTTGTCCATAAGTTACTTTCTTCCTTCTCGTTTTTTACGTTTCTGCTCATACATCTTTGCATCTGCAATATCTATCAAATCGCTTAATTCGTTTACTTCCTGTGAATTATATTTTGTAACACCAATACTTGTGGAAAGTGTAAACGCATTTTTTCCAGACGCATTTCTGCTATCTATGGATGACTGAATGGCTTTTAACAAATAATCTATTTCTGCATCCTCTTCGTAAGAACCAAAGACAACAAACTCGTCGCCGCCGTATCGCATAGCGAGCATGTCCCCAGTTAAGTTTTCTTTGAAGCATGCTGCCATTTCTTTGATTAAAGCATCGCCTGCCTCATGTCCCTGGTTGTCATTTACCTTTTTCAATCCATCCACGTCTGAGAACAGCACGAAAATCTTACTATTCTGCAACTTTAAGATTTCTAATATGGTCTTTGCTTCATAATAGAAACCAGCTCTGTTATAAAGCTGTGTCAATGGATCATAACTCCAAACATTATTTAGTTTTATAACTGCATCCTGCAGAAGCATCTTCTTTCGAACATTTTCAAATGCTACACCGATATTCATCAACCATGAATAATATAACGAGCTCATAAGTGCCAACTTATCATTTCCACTTACTGCATAACCATAACAGCAATTCTGGAAATAAATTGGTGTTATTACATAGTAGTTTCCACCACCTTTTTGGTCGCGAATTTCCTGTGGAATTACAATACCTCTGTCAAATGCCTTATAGCTACTTATCTGCTTATTTTCATATGCCAACGGCAGCTCTAACTTTTCTGTATAGTCTGCATTTACTTGCTGCAAATCAAAGTCGCCACCCATATTGGATTCTGGAAGCGCAAATACCTTAGCAGTGTCGCAAAGGCACAGATAAAATGCCTTTAAATCAATTCGACTAATGGTTCCTTTTACAACATTTACAACTTCCTCCGGACTCTGTAAAGTAGAAAACTGGATTAGATTCGCATTAATTAACTCAGATAAGTGGTTTATATAAATATCCTTCTGCATATATCGATATTTCAAACGGTCAATATCGACGTCTGCCGCAGTCCCACAACCACAGCTCTCTCTACATTGTGGTTCAGAATCAACCCTAATACATTCTGGCTCTTTTCCTCCAATAACATCTAATATTTCATAGATTGCCTTGTATCCCAATGCATATGGATTCTTGTCAATCGACGTAATGGATGGAGTACTATACATCGACGACTCGCTATTATCAAATCCTGTTATTAATACATCCTTTGGTACGGAAATCCCTACCATCTTGAAGTATTCCACAGCCCCAAGTGCCATACTATCATTTGCACAGACAATGGCTTCTGGCTTTAATCCTTTCTGATGCATTTGCATAGCAGCCATTAATCCACTTTCTAAGGTAAACATACCTGCTCCCACTTTTTCTTCTTTAAATGGGATATTATTGTCTTTTAATGCATCGCAGTATGCCTGATAGCGAGTATCTGCTTCCAAATAATCTACCGGTCCACGAATATATGCAATATCTTTGCATCCATGCACTTTTATGAGGTGATCCACAACCTTGTACTGTGCATCATAGCTGGAAGTAAGAAGACAGCCATGGCCTTCAACGGGATGATCTAAAGTAATAAATGGAATCTGACTATTTCGAATTTTATCCATCACAAAAGAAGCTACTGGCGGATACAAAATGGTATCTGGCGCTACAATAACTCCATCGAAATGTTCATAATCCGGAAGTTCCATAATCTGGTAGGCACCTCTCGCAGTTTCTCCACTGTTTTGTCTATAAGAATGGTTTGTAAAAATATATAGATTACTCTGTGTTTCTTTCGTCGCATCTATCATACCATCCATTATATGTCTTTGATTTTCCATATTGATGGATCCCATCAATACTGCAATATTCTTACTCAATTCTATAAACCTCTTTCCCCAAATTTTCCCTTAAAAAGCGAAATTCTCCCCAATTTCGCATATATTGAAATTGTATAATCAATTCCTTTGCTTGTCAATAAATTGTCAATAAAAAAGCAGGTGCATTTTACACCTGCTCCTCTTATAAAATTTGCAAAATTTCTTCTAAAATTTGCTGCTTTTCTTTTCCATCTACCACAATCGTTTTATCTGCAGCTTTCTTATACATTGGTAACCTTTTTCCCATTAAAGATGCTATATATTCTACATTCATATTTCCGTTTAATAACGGACGATTTGTGCTAAAACGCACCCTCGCATATATCGTCTCTGGCGTAGCAGAAAGATAAATAATCTCCCCATTCTTCTTCATGCATTCTATGTTCTTTTCTCGAAGAATTGCTCCACCTCCGCAAGATACGATTGCACCACCTTTTTCCGTAATTCTAGAAATAAGTTCGCTTTCTAAATCGCGAAAATGTCCCTCACCATATTTCTCGAAAATTTCATTAATAGACATTCCCGTTTCGCTCTCAATTGTTTCGTCCATTTCAACCAATTCTGCTGAAATCTTTTCCGACAAAAGGCGAGCCATTGTGCTTTTCCCGCACCCCATAAAACCAATGAGAAATACATTCTTATTTGCTTCCATATAATAGCTCCTTTACTCCTTCTACAGGCATCTCCATACCTGTATATAACTTAAATGCGGAAGCCCCCTGCCATACCAGCATTCCTTTTCCTCCAACACAGGTACAGCCTGCTACCTTTGCATCTTTTAGGAGTTTTGTTTCTTCTGGATTATACACAATGTCGGCCACAACCATTTCTGAACGAAGTAAAGACACATCCTCAATAACACTCTGATCATCCATTGGCTTCATGCCTACAATAGTCGCATTTACAAATATATCCGCAGTTTCCATCTCTTCCTTAAATTTCTCCGCATCATCTATATCGTACACATTTACAACGCAGTCTGGTACTGCTGTTCTAATCTTTTCTGCTGTCAGAAGAGTTCGTTCAAAAAAGCTATCTTTTTTATTGAAAATAGTTATTTCTCTAGCTCCGTCTAATGCAGACTGTACTTGAATTGCAGTAGCCGCTCCGCCGCCGCCTGCTACAATCATTTTCTTTCCTACGATAGAAACACCATGGTCTTTTAGATTATTTACAAACCCCTCGCCATCTGTCATATGGCCAATGAGTCTACCATCTTCGTTTACAATAGTATTTACCGCACCTATAATCTGTGCCGCTGGAGAGAGTTCATCCATGTATTTGGCAGCCTCTACCTTATCTGGCATCGTCACATTCATGCCTCGCATATTAAAAAGACGCATTGCGTCAAGGGCCCCTTTAACACCATCTTCCTTCACATCAAATGCGACATATGCATAATCCAAGCCCAATTTTTCAAAACTGTAATTATACATAGCTGGCGAACCTGAGTGACCTACCGGTGAACCTATTAACGCTAATAATCTCGTATGACCTGTAATTCTCTTTTCCATAACTTAACCTTTCTTTATAGATATTCCAGCAATTCTAGCGGACGATCTATCATAATTCCCGCTCCATTTTCCATCAGAAATGCCTCGTCTCTGAATCCCCAGGAAACCGAAATACAACGCACCTCTGCATTCTTTGCTGTTAGGATATCCACATCAGAGTCACCCACATAAACTGCGTGCTCTTTATCTACATTTAGAATACGAAGTGCCTCATTTACAGAATCCGGAGCTGGTTTTCTACCAATTCCTTCTCGCTCTCCTATTGCAACTTGAATATATTCTGCAAAATGGATTGCATTTAATTCCTTTACTCCAGCATCAATTTTATTAGAAACAATAGCTATTTTAACGCCTCTCCCCTGTAATTCCTTAAGAAGTTCTAAAACGCCTTCGTAAGGAACTGTTTTGATATTGCAATGACCTTTATAGTACTCTCGGAAAAACTCAAACAATTCTTCAAACACTGGATTCTCATCTCCATCCGGCACTGCCTGAAGCATGAGATTTCGAAGTCCGTTTCCAACAAACGCCCTCACCTCTTCCATACTACGGATTGGCTGCCCATATTTCTCTAGCGCCCAATTCACTGCATCTGTCAAATCATATAAAGTATTTAACAACGTGCCATCCAAATCAAAAATAACAGCTTCTATATTTTCTCTATTTTCAAAATATTCAATCATACAATATTCTAAATATGATTTAATTGCAGATAAAGACGGACGCTCATAATTTCCCGTTTCATCCAAAACCATTCTTGGTTCTGTTCCTATCTTTCTACAATATGCTTCATATCTTTTTGTCAGCAAATCCATCTGCATGAAACCACCAGCCTTTACCTGATGTCCTCCGCCAGAACCAATTCCCATACAAAGTTTCGCAGCTAATTCATTTGCCTTTATGTTTTCTTCACAACTTCGAACCGAAAGTTTTACACCATTCGGCTGGACCGCGAAAACGATACATACATTGATCGAATCCACTTCTAACACCATATCACTAATAAGACCCAAAACATTCGGATCACAAGGACCTGCCTTAACTACCGCAAAACGATATTGTTCATTATAATCACAACGCAGAAGTGCCGCTCCTGCAGTTTCTAGTTCTTCAATAGAAATATTGGCATTTCGAAGTTTTGTAATAAGTCCGGAATTAAACTTTGCCGTATCACGAAGTGCCATATCATTTTCATGATATATTTCTTCCAGATTACCAGTATCCGTATACAATCCATAATAAAGTGCTGTAGCAAGATTTTCATCCTCATTTGGATCAAACCCTTCTTCTTTTAGCATATTCCATACCAGAGTCGAACAAGCGCCCAAATTACTTTGTACTTCATGTAACTTTGGCAACTTTTTGCTAACTCTGTGATGATCTATAACTGCAATGTTTTCTGCTGGATAAAGCGTAACATTACCTTCTCCATACTGGCAATCTACTGTAATTAAAAGTTCCGCTGGTTCTTCCTTACTAGTATGTCTCACATTTTCAATAGGAATATCCAATTCCTTTACCATCATTACCAAATTGCTTTTTCGAATTACGTTTCTACCGCCATAAACCAAACGTACATCCTTGCCGTTGTTTTTCAGATATGTATATATCGCAAACCCACTGGCAATTGCGTCCGCGTCTGGATTATCGTGACACTGCACAATGATTTGATTGTACTTTAATAATTTGTTTAGCTTCATACATCTCCTCTATTCCTCCAGATATGGGAAGAATATACTACTTGTATTTTTTGAATCAAAGAGTCCATTGTATTGCAAACTCTCATATTTCATAATCCACTCCAGCTCGTTTCCTAGAGCGTCTTCTACATGAAGGTATTTGCCTTTGGAATTTGAGTAATATCCTCTAGCATTGATTGCAGGGATTACTTCTCTTAAATCTGCCATAAACTGATTATATGGCGGCAAATCAATTCCTGCTCTTTCCAAGGCCATCGTAGACAAGAAATTTAAGCTTGTTATCTCTACCGTTTCCTCTGGCGTATCATAATTAGTCCATATCAAAAATGGCACCGTATATAACGCCTCTAGTTCCTTTAATGTGAGTCCCGATAAGCCTTTTCCATTAAGGATTTCATAAAAATTTCTATTTAAACTTGGCTGATGATCACCGAAGAAAATGATCTCTACTGGCTCATCCACATTCATAAAATAAGTCACAAAATCTTTTAATGCATTGTCGCTCTCCCTAATCAAAGAAAAATACTGATTTGCATCTGTATAGGAACGACCTATTTTATAATAGTTTTCCTGAAAATTATCATACTTCTTCGCATAGCCGCCATGATTCTGCATACTAATCGACATAATAAACAGATTTTCATTCACCTTACGATTTTCATATCGTTCGATAATTTTGCTATACATCTCTTCATCTGAAATATATTTTCGTATCATCTGACTTTGGTCAAAATATTCCAAAAAATATGTTTCATCGAATCCCAATGTCGGGTATACCAAATCCCTGCTCCAACCTGTTTCATAGTATGGATGCATTGCAACACAGGTATATCCTTCATTTTTTAAAGTGCTCACTATAGAGTTTGGTGCATCATTTAAATACTGTTGATACACAACAGAACCCACCGGCAAAAAGGCCATAGAACCGCCCGTCATAAACTCCCATTCAGAGTTCGGAGTCTTGGCACCAAAGACAGAAGAAAGCGCATATCCCTTTACAGTATTCTCATATAACGAGTCCATAAAAGGAGTCAGTGGTCTATTGGTTTGAAATTCTCCAATTACACTTAAGTCTGCAAAAGATTCATTCATCACTACGATAATAGTAGGCTCTTCCGTAAGACTATCTCCAATTGGATTTTCTTTTTTCGAAGAGTATTCTTTTTCCAACGTCTCTATCGATTCTAACTCATATCCTTCCGGTGCAGACACAAAACTATCTCGTGCACTCAACACGAAATTTAGTACGTATCCATTCCGATAGCTTCCCTTTTTCTCCCATGTTTCTGTATTGATTCCATCTGTTTTGATTGCAATCGTCAGACAACATAACACTGCAACCAACCCACTAATCACTCTTAAGAAAACTACTCTTTTAAAACTAATTCGAAATAAACTTACAACAGCAAAAAAAGCAAGCGATGCCAAAATCACATGCCAACCTCTTTCGCTTAATTCCAATTTATAATTTCCTGCCACGCTTAAACCAGTTCCAATGGAACGAATATCTGCGAAGATGAATTCATTCTCACGAAACAAATACACATAATAATTTACAAAGGCCAGCACCATGAAGAAACTATGTGAAATAATAGCACTTACATTCACTCGATTGGTAACAAATAACATTACCAAATAGACGATGAGCACACATACAATGTTCAATGTCCATTTTTTATCCGATAGTTTCTCAAATAATTCTGGCTCCAACAATAAATACTGTATTAGATAAGTGCTAAATACTGCTCCACCTATCATCAAAAAACTAGTCCAGAGCCAATTTAATTTATTCAAAATTACTTTCATTTTTATAATCCAAAATATTCCTTAATCTGTTCACTGATAATTTTCATCAGTCGAGTTCTTGCCTCTACGCTTGCCCATGCAATGTGTGGCGTAATAATCAGTCTATTGCTATCTTTAATTGTACGAAGTGGATTCGTCTCACTCATTGGTTCTACTGCCAGCACATCTAATCCAGCTGCCGCAATCTCTCCTTCGTTCAAGGCATCTACCAAGTCCTGTTCCGCCACAATTGGGCCTCTTCCAACATTAATAAAGATTGCAGTTTTTTTCATTTTCTGGAATGCAGTCTTTGCAAAAAGACCTCTTGTGTTTTCATCCAAGGGTGCATGTACAGATACAATATCAGAGGTGGTTAGTAACTCCTCAAAACTTACCCTCTCATAATCACTATTGCTGTTCTTACCGGAGGTCGAATAATACTGCACTTTACATCCAAAACATTTTGCGATTTCTGCTACTCTTCTTCCAATATTGCCTAATCCTACAATTCCCCAGGTCATTCCTGCAACTTCGTGAAATGCATTTGCAAAATGCGTAAAAGACACATCCCCTATGTATTTCTCAGTTTTTACATAGTCATCGTAATAACGTAATTTTTCCAACAGGTAAAACAATAACGCAAACGTATGTTGTGCCACAGATTCTGTAGAGTACCCTGCTACATTTCTCCATTCGATTCCTCGCTTTTCCAAATATGCTTTATCTAAATTATTCGTCCCTGTGGCCGTCACGCAAACTAGTTTTAAATTCTTTGCGTTACCGATAGATTTCTCATTGATTTCCACTTTGTTTAGAATAATTACATCAGCATCCTCTGTACGCTCCAATGCCTCCTCCTGAGTTGAAAAAGGATATTTTACCACTTCTCCCAAAGCATCAAAATAGGATAAATCTATATCCTCTCCAATGGTCTTTACATCTAAAAAAACAATTTTCATATTACCAAAATTTCCTATTCTTATTTATTTGAAAATGCATATATCGTCTTTGTTTCGTAAGGAACGTTAGCCTCTGTAATCGGACACACAAAATTTGTCTCATTAATTGAATTAGGGAAAAACTGTGTTTCTAAACAGAATGCTCCACGCTTCACATATTTATGTCCATTTGGTCCAACTTCACCTTCCATAAAGTTTCCTGTATAAAGCTGTACGCCAATACAATCTGTCCATACATCCATCTGGATTCCTGTTTCTTCTGCATATGCTGTTGCGATTTTTTCTATACCTTCAGTCTCTTTATCAATTGCAAAATTGTGATCATATCCAAGCCCATAAATCAACTGATCAAATTCTTCATTAATATCTCTTCCAATTGTTTTTGCTACACGGAAATCAAAAGGAGTTCCTTCTACAGGAGCAATCTCTCCTGTTGGAATAGCCTTTGCATCCTTTACTGGAGTATAATGAGATGCCTTAATCATAAGTTCGTGATTTTCTACATTTCCTGAAAAAGCACCTGCGAGATTAAAATAGGTATGGTTTGTCATGTTAATCGTTGTCTTTTTATCACTTATCGCAAAATAAGAAATCGACAATTCATTTTTCACAGTTACTTCATAGGTAACTTCGTAACGAATGTTGCCTGGGAATCCCTGTTCCAAATCCTTTGCGTCATAGGTAAACACAATTTTATTCTCACTCTGCTCTTTTACTTTCCAAATTTTCTTTGCCAAGGTATTATAGCCACTATGCAAACAATTCTCATTATTGTTCGCATCAACCTGATAGTTTTCTCCATCGATTTCAAATTTGGCATCTGCAATACGATTCGCATATGGCGCCACAATCGCACCAAAAAATGTGGTCTGCTCTTCATAAGCAACTGGATTATCATAGATTGCCGACACCTGCACCAGATGTCCCTCTCTGTCTGGCACAAAAAGTTCATAGACTGTAGCACCCAAGTCTAAGAAGCTGACTTCCATACCCTTTCCGTTCTTCAATGTATATATCTTTACTTCTTCGCCGTTTTTGTTTTTTCCAAATATTTTACTCATCGTAACCCCTCCGTTCATTATTCACTATTATACTTCTTTTACACTTATCAAGCAATGCTGTTAAGTAGTTTCCTGAAAATGTCGATATAAAAGATACAGAGAATGATGAAAATCACATCCCTTATTAAGGAGAACTATATGAGCTCAAAAGTTTCAACCGGAGTCAACTTGACTTCCGACTTCTTTTTAAAGAACTTTTATAAATATAATCGCGCGGTAACTAAGTCTTCTGCTCGTAATGATTATAGCAAAACTGAACTTTCCTATGAAGATTCACGTGCACTTAAACGCGCCTTGGCAAAACTCTCTTCGTATAAATACACGGAAGATGAAAATGGGGACAATATCGTAAGTACCATTAAGGCTTTTGCCAAAACCTACAACAATGTGATAGATTCCACCTCAGCAAAATCTTCTGACACCTACCGTCAGAATCGTCAGTTAAAAGAACTTACAAAAAAGTATGAGAAAGAATTAGGAAGTATTGGAATTTCAATCGAAGAAAATGGAACTCTTTCTGTTAGCGACAATATTTTAAGAGGTTCTAGTTTCAAAGAAATACGAAGTGTATTTTCTGATGAATCAGACCTAGTAAGAAATGTTCGAAATCTTGCAAAACGTATGAATAATACTTCCTACGACGCAGTCTATGCACAAATGACTGGTGCTGGCGGAAGACTCAATATCATCTTATAAAATAAAGGGTGCTATAACAGCACCCTTTTAATATTCTCTTCAGTCGCACTAACAGAACCTTGTACCATCTGCGGTTTCCCACCTCCGCGAGCATTTAATCCTTCTTTTAATTTCGCAACGGCTTCACAACAATTCATGGTTTTGCTTCCTATGATAAAGTTATATCCTTCTGTATCATCACCAACGAATATTCCACATATTCCGTCATGTGTTTCCATAAGTTTGTTTACCACATTTCGCATGACTGGCGCTTCTAAATCTTCATCAAAAAGAATAACATCTTTTTGATCCTCAGCTATCTCTGTAAGCTTATTTTCCATCATAGTCTGTTTCACCTTAGATAACTGTGTTTTTAATTCAAAAATTCGGTTTTTCTGTTTTGACACATGCTCTGTTAAGTTATCTTGATTCGTTGTAAGCATTCCAGAAAGTTCAGAAATAATCCGAGACTTCTTTCGATACTCTTCTAACGCACGGAACCCACTAAGAAAACTGATACGAACGCCACCTTTATAATTTTGCACAGACTGTATCTTAAAGATTCCTATCTCCCCTGTGCGTTGTACATGCGGTGCACAGCAAGCACAAATATCATATCCTTCAATCTCTACAATACGAATGTCTCCATCTATTTCAATCTTACTACGATAATCTAAATTTGCTAACTCTTCTTTAGATGGATAACCTGTTTTAATTTCAACATTTGCTACAATTGCTTCATTTACTTCCCATTCCATTTCCTGAATCTGCTCTTCCGATAATGGCTTATCAAAGTCCATTGTCACTATCTGGTCACTCAAATGAAAGCCTACATTTCTTAAACCAAATTTTCGATATGCAAGTCCTGAGAAAATATGCTCTGCACTATGTTGCTGCATATTTGAGAAACGATGCTTCCAGTCAATTTCTCCTTTTACTTCACTTTTCACTTCGAATACATCTGTTACATAATGATAGATAGTATCATTATTTATCTGCACATCTATCACATCTACTCCATTAAGAGTTCCTTTGTCTGGAGTCTGACCACCTTCTTCAGGGAAAAATAACGTTTGATTTAATACTATTTTATATGCAATCTTACTCTCTCCATTTTGAGTCTCCATAGATACTTCTTCACAAGATAGTACTATCGCTTCAAACTCTGTTTT
>JAZURS010000011.1:0-17273 GCA_045606325.1 Agathobacter sp. | reverse complement strand
TTCTGCCAGGAAATGGATTGCAGGCAAAAATCGGCGAAGCAGAAGTATATGGTGGTAATCGAAAATTCGTAGAAGAAAAGTTAGAAAAACTGAATTGGATTAGTCAGGATATTTATATGGGACCTGCACTGGATGACCAGACGATAGCAGTTGCAGATCAGTTTGCAGCAGAAGGAAAGACACCGCTCTTCTTTGCAAGAGGAATGGAACTTCTAGGTATCATCGCAGTTGCAGATACTATTAAAGAGGATAGTCCAGAGGCAATATGTCAACTCAGAAATATGGGTATCCATGTGGTCATGCTGACAGGGGATAACGAAACTACTGCCAAGGCAATTGGAAAACAGGCTGGCGTAGACGAGGTTATTGCAGGTGTTTTACCAGAAGGAAAAGAAGCCGTTATACGTCAATTAAAGGCAAAAGGAAAAGTAGCTATGGTAGGTGATGGCATCAATGATGCACCAGCCCTTACGCGAGCAGATATTGGTATCGCAATCGGTGCAGGTACGGATGTGGCAATTGATGCCGCAGACGTAGTTCTCATGAAGAGTCGACTCACCGACGTAGCCGCGGCGATTCGACTTTCGCGTGCAACACTTACAAACATTCATCAGAATCTCTTCTGGGCATTTTTCTACAATGCGATTGGGATACCATTGGCAGCAGGACTTTTCATTCAGGTGTTAGGATGGGAATTAAATCCGATGTTTGGTGCGGCAGCGATGAGTTTGTCAAGTTTTTGTGTAGTAACAAATGCGCTCAGATTAAATTTCTTTCAGGTATATAAAACAGATAAAGATAAAAAAATAAAACAAAAGAAAGAGGAAAAGAAGATGGAAAAAACATTAGTAATTGAAGGTATGATGTGTCCACATTGTAGTGGCAGAGTAAAAGAAGCATTAGAAGCAAATGATGCAATTGCAGATGCTGTAGTAAGTCATGAGACAGGAACTGCAGTTGTAACACTTGCAGCAGAAATCTCAGATGAAGCATTAACAAAAATTGTTGTAGATGCTGGATATAAAGTAATTGAAGTAAAATAAAACATAATGAGCCAAACCCCTGCATACAATGTAAAAAACGTATTGCAGGGGTTTTCTCATGAAAAAATATATTGAAGACAGAGCCGTTGAAGTGGCCAATTACATTATCGAAAATAATGCTACCGTAAGACAGGCAGCAAAGCAGTTTGGCATTAGCAAGTCGACAGTACATAAGGACTGTGCAGAAAGATTGGCACAGGTAAATCCAGCACTAGCAAATGAAGTTCGTAAGGTCTTAGATGTAAATAAGGCAGAGAGACACATTCGAGGTGGATTGGCAACGAAAGAAAAATATTTAAGTCATGTTTAATATGTTTCGCCTTTTGTATGATTCTATGTTAGAATATTGATAATGAATCAAGAGATGTGAGTGATTAGGATGAACCTGAAAGAGTCATGGAAGAAATTTACTGATAAATGTATAGGAAATGTGGCCCCCAAAATAGATGCGACTGAATTTCAAACAGATGAAATAAAAAGATATAAAATCATCTTTTGGGGGTTGGTACAGGGCGTTGGATTTCGGTATGAAGTATGGACAATTGCGCAAAAATTGGGCTTAACAGGTTATGTTGAAAATTTGCCAGATGAAACAGTGTATGCAGAAATCCAGGGGCAACAAAATAAGGTAGATTATTTGATTGAATATTTAAAGTCTATTTCAAGGATTCACATCGAAAGGATACAGATGGATGAAATTGCATTGCAAAATGAAACCGGATTTGAGATTGCAAATTAATAGGAACTACTAGAGGAAAAAGGAGAAGAAGATATGTCGATGATGAGTTTCATGATGCGCATGATAAGCAAGTCAAATGATAAAAAACGAGATGCAGGATTGGTATACCCGGAAGATGTAATCCGCAGTGAAAATATATCCTATGGTCCACATAAGATGAATGTTTTAGATGTATACCGTCCTAAAAATGGAAGTACAAAGCTTCCAGTTATCGTAAGTGTGCATGGTGGGGGTTGGGTATATGGCGATAAAGAATTATATAGTCATTACTGTGTGAGTCTTGCACAGAGAGGCTTTGTAGTAGTGAATTTTTCGTATCGTCTTTCACCACAAAATAAATTTCCATGTCATTTAGAAGATACTGTTAGAGTATTTGACTGGGTAGGAAAGAATGCTACACGTTATGGAATGGATAGAGAAAATATCTTTGCCTTAGGAGATTCCGCTGGTGGTCATATATTAGCTTTGTATTGTGCGATGTGTACCAATTCAAACTTTGCATCAAAGTTTGAATTTAAACCAGAAAAAAATCTTATACCAAAAGCAGTTGCCTTAAATTGTGCTGTGCTTGATATAGATACCGCAAAGGATGGTATGGCGGGAAATGCTATGAAATTGATGAAAGATGTGCTTCCTGACAAAGGAAAGGGTATAGATATTCAAATGCTAAACCCGGTTGCACATGTGAATGAAAAGTTTCCACCGTGTTTTATTATGACTGCAAACGAAGATTTTCTACGAGGACAGCCAGAGACATTCATAAAAAGACTCGAGGAAGTTAAGGTGCCATATATCTATAAGATGTATGGTAGTGAATTTGAAAAGTTAGGACATGTTTTCCATTTGGATATGAGAAATGATACAGGAAAACTATGTAACGATGAGCAATGTGCTTATTTTAAATCTCTTATGTAAAATGTAAAAAAGAGTATCTCTCGTGTGTTGAGAGATACTCTTTTTTTACTCTTCATCTATAATTTTAGCGTTAAATATTTCTTTATCTATCATTCCAGCCTGCTTTGCAACAATAGTTGTGCAAACGGCATCACCAGTAACATTAACTGCAGTACGAATCATATCGATGATACGGTCAATGCCCATAATTAGAGCGATGCCTTCGGTAGGAAGACCGACAGATGTAAGTACCATTGCAAGTGTGATAAGACCTACGCCTGGTACACCAGCAGTGCCGATAGATGCTAAAGTGGCAGTTGCGATAACAGTTCCAAGCATACCTGCGGTTAATTCTATACCATATGCATCGGCGATAAATACTACTGCAACGCCTTGCATGATAGCAGTACCATCCATATTGATGGTAGCTCCCAATGGAACGGTAAAAGAGGAAATCTTGCTCGAAACTCCAAGCTTATCCTTTAAAGTTTCAATCGATAATGGAATACATGCATTTGAACTAGAGGTTGAAAATGCAAATTCCATGACAGGAAAGAATTTTTTTATAAAAGTAATAGGGTTTAAATGCGTAAATATAAATAATAAAAGCAGATATACACCAAGGCACTGGAGTGCGAGAGCAAAAATCACACAACCCATATATTTAAGCATTGGAATAAATGCGTCAAAGCCGATGGTTGCAATGGTGCGGGAAATCATACAAAAAACACCAATTGGAGCAGCTTTCATAACAGTTATCGTCATCTCCATCATTACGTCGTTAAATTCTGAAAAGAATTTTGAAACGGTTGCAGCCTTGCTTCCAAGTTTTGCAAGCATAATTCCTACAAAAACGGAGAATACGATGATTGGAAGCATATCACCTTCTGCCATAGAAGCGATGATATTCTTAGGGATGATGTTTAAAAGTGTATCTGCCATGTTTACGTTTTGATTTATTGTCACATCTGATGATTCTACAGATGTGATATTTAACCCCATACCAGGACGAACCAGTATGCCAAGTCCTAGTGCAATTGTAATTGCAAGAGCTGTGGTTGCAAGGTAAAAGCCAAGGGTTTTTACGCCGACTTGTCCTAAGGTCTTGGTATCACCGATAGACATGGTGCCGCAGATTAAACTGCAAATTACTAAAGGGATAACTAGCATCTGCATAAGGCGGATGAAGCCATTTCCTACAATATACAAAATTCCATCAATTAAAATGGTATCTTTTAATACTCCTGTCGGTAAGAAGAAATTAATAAGAAGCCCGAAAATGACACCTGCAATTAATGCGATAAAAATGCGTGTCGAAAGGCTTAAATGTTTGATCTTTTTCATTAGTTCTTGCCTCCTGTATTTTTTTCGTTCACAACATTACCATACATATAAATTGTGCACAATAAAAACTTGTTTTAGTATGTAAAAAAATACAATGGAGTATTCAAAAAACTCAGCAAATGATATTGCTGAGTTTTTGAATTTAATTATATTCGTTTGTTAAGTAGAGCAGCCCATTTTTCGATATGGAAAGGCTTACCCTGTTTGTCTTCTACTTTCAAGCGGTTCTCTTCTGTAAATCCAACAAGTATATCATGATTTGCTTCTGCTAAGTAGTCGATAATACCGTCAATATCTGATTTGATATTCTTTGGACACTGAATAAACATGTGCTTGTTTGCAGTAATGTGTAAAGTATATGAAATACTAAAGTGGTACCAGAGGAATTTGTGTAATGTAGAATATTTGTAAATCCACAGGATTTCCTGAATTGGTACGATGGCATTTCCGTAAGGCGATGTCATAATAAAGTAATGTTCGGTAATGAACATGTCTTCTGTTGCTAACTGTGGAAGTGTAGCTAGTTCTTCTTCCGCTTCCTCAAGTTGTTTCTTAGGATTACCAAAGACAACTAAGTTCTGGCAGGCTGGTGCAAGGTGAGGATAGTAAATAAACAAGGTGTAGCGGATTAAGGAAATAGTTGCATAAATTAGTGTGCCAAAATAAACGAGGAACAATAAGATGTTTGTCATCGGATTGTAGTCTGGCTCACTATAAAAAACGGGTGGAAGTTGATTCGATATTCCTTCCAGATTCCATTCCAAATCGGTAGAAATAGCAGATAAAAACTGTTCGTACAATTTTGGGTGATCTACAATATGGCAGGTAGTTGTAAGTTTTTCAATGAATGGGTTCCCTTCTTCACAGGTAAAAGGTGTTAAAAGTACGATAAAGCAAATATCATCTTTTTCACCATAATACCAGTAGCCATTCGTGGATCCAAAGCGACTGGTTGTGTAGCCGGTAAAAGTTAAATCCTCAAAGGTTACGGTCACATATTCTTTTCCTGCTTCGTATACTCCTTCAATCTGACTGGCGTTTTTGAGTGGCATTGGGGAAAGCATTTCACCCAAAGGAAATATTATCCACAAAACCAGTAGAATGAGTAAATATATAATTGGCGAAGACAATCTTCGCTTGTAAAAAGCAACGATATTTCGCGTGATATAATGCTCAAAATTCTCTGTCATATCTAGTTCCTCTTTCCTAACTTCTCTTCAAGTATAATGGTTTCAAAAGGAAATATCAACCTTGCTTTTCCTTAAGAATATTGATACACTATTATTTGTGAAAAACCGCAATTTTTCGTTTCTTTTTTTGAAGAAAATACAAGTAGTTGGAGAATGAAATGGACGCGTATACAAGCTTTGCACAGGTCTATGATTTGTTCATGGATAATGTCCCTTATAAAGAATGGGCAGACTATTTAGATAAACTATTTAAAGAATATGGAATTGAAGATGGACTGCTTTTGGACTTAGGGTGCGGGACAGGAAAACTAACACGTCTTTTGGCGGAAAAAGGATACGATATGATTGGTGTAGACTATTCTTTTGAAATGCTGGATATTGCAAGAGAACAGTCGGATGAATCGATTCTGTATCTTTTGCAGGATATGCGTGAATTTGAACTCTATGGTACAGTGCGTGGTATATATAGTGCATGTGACTGTCTGAATTATATTTTGGAAGAAGAGGAATTAAAAGAAGTATTTGCCTTGGTAAATAACTATTTGGACCCAGGTGGAATCTTTGTTTTTGATATCAATACTCCATACAAGTATCAAGAACTTTTAGCGGATAATACGATTGCAGAAACTCGAGATGAAGGAAGCTTTATCTGGGAAAACTATTACGATGAAGAAGAGCAAATCAATGAATATGATTTGACTCTTTATATAAAAGAAGAGGATGGTCGGTTCCAAAGATTTGAGGAAACACATTATCAAAGATGTTATGAACTTGAAACCATCCAAAAACTTTTGGAAGAAGCAGGGTTGGAATTCGTGGCAATGTATGATGCTTATACGAAAGAGTCTGTTTCAGAGGAAAGTGAGAAAGTACTCGTGATAGCTCGCGAGAAAGGAAAGTAAGAAAGGAATATTTTATGTCAGATTATATTGTAAGAGCAACAGCCGCAGATGCAAGTATTCGTGCATTTGCCATTAATGCAAAGGAAATGGTAGAAACAGCCAGAGTAGATCATGATACTTCACCAGTTATGACTGCAGCACTTGGAAGACTTCTTGCTGCGGGCGCAATGATGGGAAGTATGATGAAAGGGGACAAAGATGTGCTTACCCTTCGTATTCAGTGTTCGGGTCCAGCAAAAGGACTTACTGTTACAGCGGACGCACATGGTAATGTAAAAGGATTTCCATCGAATCCATATGTAGACCTTCCACTAAATGCACAGGGGAAATTAGATGTCGGTGGTGCATTAGACCTTGGGGTATTAAGTGTTATTAAGGATATGGGGTTAAAGGAACCATACGTAGGTCAGTGCCAGCTTCAGACGGGTGAGATTGCTGAAGATTTGACATATTACTTTGCAACCTCTGAACAGACTCCATCTGCAGTAGGATTAGGAGTTCTCGTAGACAAAGATTGTTCTGTAAAGCAGGCCGGTGGTTTTATTTTACAGTTAATGCCATTTACAAGTGATGAAGTAATCGAAAAATTAGAAAATCGTATTGCAGAAATGGATTCGGTAACAAATATGTTGGAAAGAGGGCTTTCTGCAGAAGGTATATTAGAAGAAATCCTAGGTGATTTTGGCTTGGAAATTACAGACAAACTGGATACACAGTTCTATTGTGATTGTTCAAAGGAAAGGGTTTCAAGAGCATTATCTACTATCAATAAAAAAGATTTAGATGATATTATCAATGATGGAGAAAGCATTGAAGTAAAATGTCAGTTCTGTAATAAGGCATACAACTTTGAAATTGATGAATTAAAAGCAATTCGTGAGGCTTAAAAGGAGAAGAAATATGAAATATGGGTTTGTAAAAGTAGCAGCAGTTACACCAAAGATTAAAGTGGCAGACACCAAGTATAATGGACAGCTGATTCGTACTCTTATGAAAGATGCGGAAAAGGCAGGGGCAAAAATAGTAGCATTTCCAGAACTAGTTATAACAGGTGCAAGCTGTGGCGATTTGTTTTATCAGAACAAACTTATTAAGGCTGCAAAAGAAGAATTGATGCAGATTGTTTCTGCAAGTGAATATTATAACGCATTATATTTTGTAGGACTTCCATATGAAATTAATAGCAAACTTTATAACGTAGTTGCTGTAATTTCAAAGGGGGAAGTATTAGGTATTGTTCCAAAGTCTTATTTAAAAGATAATCGTCATTTTGTGAGCGGAGCTTTTCTTGACAGTGAAGAAGTGCTTCCAAATGGCCAGATAGTACCAGTGACTACAGATTTGATTTTCTATTGTTCTGAAATGCCAGAGCTTAAGGTTGCAGTAGAAATCGGTGAAGATTTATGGGCAGTACAGCCACCAAGTATTGGACATGCGGTTGGTGGGGCAAATGTTATCGTAAACCCATCAGCTTCTATCGAAGTATCTGGTAGTGATGCTTATCGCAAGGATTTGGTTAAAGGTCAGTCTGCACGTCTTCTCTGTGGATATGTTTGCGTAAATGCTGGTGAGGGCGAATCTACTCAGGATGTGGTATACAGTGGTCATAACCTTATTGCTGAAAACGGGAATCTTTTAGCAGAAAGTGCACGTCTTGGCAATGGCATGCTTTGTTCAGAAATCGATGTCGAAAGATTAGAAATTGATCGTAGAAAGAATTCCTTATTTGAGACAGAAGATAGCCATGTATGTATTCCTTTCCATCTTCGTGAAGAGGAAACACAGTTGAGCCGTTTTGTGGATCCATCCCCATTTGTCCCAGCAGATGAAATCACTCGTTACAAACATTGTGAAGATGTATTTGCAATTCAGGCAATGGGACTTAAGAAACGTATGGAACATACAGGTGCGGCTACAGCAGTTATCGGTATTTCAGGTGGTCTTGATTCTACATTAGCACTTCTTGTAATTGCTCGTGCATTTGATTTGATGAAGAAAGATCGTAAAGATATTGTGGCAGTTACTATGCCAGGTTTTGGTACCACAGATAGAACTTACGATAATGCAGTAAATATGATTAAACAGCTTGGTGCAACTTTTATGGAGGTAAGTATTAAGGATTCTGTAAGACAGCACTTTGCAGATATTGGACATGATGAAAACAATCATGATGTAACTTATGAGAATGCGCAGGCACGAGAAAGAACCCAGATTCTTATGGACATAGCAAACCAGAAAAATGGTATGGTTATCGGAACGGGTGACATGTCAGAGCTTGCTTTGGGTTGGGCGACCTATAATGGAGACCATATGTCTATGTATTGCGTAAACGGATCTGTTCCAAAGATGCTGGTTCGTCAAGTGGTTCGTTACTATGCAGACACTTGTGAAGAGAAAGTACTTGCAGAAGTGCTTTACGATGTATTAGATACACCAGTTTCTCCAGAACTTCTTCCACCAGAAAATGGACAGATTGCACAGAAGACAGAAGATTTAGTAGGACCTTATGAACTTCATGATTTTGTGATGTACTATGTTCTTCGTTTTGGCTTCTCCCCAGAGAAAATATACAAATTGGCAAAGGTTGCATTCCATGGTGTATACAATAGTGCAACGATTTTAAAATGGCTTAAGACCTTCTATCGCAGATTCTTCAGCCAGCAGTTCAAACGTTCCTGTCTGCCACATGGTCCAAAGGTAGGTACATTATCCGTATCTCCTCGCGGCGATCTTATGATGCCATCTGATGCATGCGTAAGAATCTGGATGGATGAACTGGAACTTTTATAACGTTTTAGCCAAGTAAGCGGATGAAAATAAAGGAGGTGCATGCTCGTATGCAACCTCCTTTTATTTTTAGACGCGTAATTTGGCGTTTCGCCAAATAGCGAGAGCCGAGTCGCTTTTAAAGCGACGGAAAGTCACGAAGTGACGTGGGTCGAGCTTACTTGGCTAAATATGAATCACAAAATATCACGCGCGGCGATTAGTTATTTATATTCGATAATGATATCCGCGCGTCTATTTTATCAAAAGGGACCTATATGTAAAAAATCGCTTAAAAGACCCCGCAAAAGTATTAAAACGGGGACTTTTTGGGAAAAAATTTCATATAGGTCCCTTTTTGATTATGAATATCATTTGTACAGTCATAAATGGGACCTTTCTCTAGAATTTTTTTATATAAGTCCCCATGACATGAAATTTATCCCGATAAAGAGAAAAGCTAGCTCGCGTTACGGTGCTATGCACCTTTCCGTCGCCAAATGGCGACTGCTCCGCTCGCTACTTTTCTCTTTATCTTAACTACCTCGTTATCTATCCTTCAAAACCAATCATCAAGCCACCAACTTCTGCATAGAAGCTACAGAGGCCTCTGGTTTCAGCAAGTCTTACATCTGCATTTGGATATGCAGCGAGAATTAATTCTTTTAATTTGTTTGCGTCTTTTTCGTTAAAGCAGTGGTCGATGATTACTTTTCCGCCATCGTAGTTCAATTCATTCATAATATTCTGAATGGCAGCCATGGCTTTCTTTTCGCCACGAGCTTTTTCCTTCTGCTCAAGAACACCTTCCTGTGCAATACCTACAACTAAGATGTTTAAAACACCAGCGATTTTAGCAACTGCAGGGCTTACACGTCCGTTGTTTGCTAAGTTTGTAAGGGATTTAAGACAGAAGATAAGATGTGTTTTTTCCTGATATTCAGAAATAGTTTTGCTTACTTCTTCAAAGGTTTTACCTTCTGACTTCAATTCCTGGATTTTCTCGATGATAAGTTTTAATTCAGCACCAGCAGAAAGAGAGTCGATGATGCATACTTTACGATCAGGGTGTTCTTCTTCATATTCTTCTTTTGCAATGCGAAGAGCATTGAAAGAACCAGATAAGTTACTAGTGATAGCAACTGCATATACTTCCTCTGCATCACCAAAAGCTTCTAACCAGTCCTGAGATGATGGGCAGGCAGAACCAGATTTTCCTTTGTAATTAGAAAGGTAATCGGTCATTTCTTTTATATCTAAAGCTTCGTTGTCAACAAATTCACGTTCGTCTGTTCTAAGAGTAAGTGGAACAGATACAAAACTACCATCAGCAACAGTGATTAAATTTGCACTTGAGTCTGCTACAATTTTCATATTCATGTACATAATCTCCTTATTCTATTGATTATTCAAAGCCATTTTAGCGGTTTAGATATACTTTGTCAAGTGGTTTTGAAAACTAGATGTATTTTTAAAGAAACAACGGACCAATATATACATATATTCTGTTTAGAGAATTTTAAGAATTGGAATTAGCACTCATCTATTGACAGTGCTAACAATGCGTGTTAAAACATAAATTGTAGAGGAAATGCCAGAGGGGCATACTAATTAAAGGAGGTACGCTACAATGAATATTCAAAAGTTTACACAGAAATCAATCGAAGCTATCAATGCATGCGAAAAGTTAGCGTATGAATACGGTAACCAGGAGATAGAACAGGAACATCTTTTAGTTGCTCTCTTAACACAGGAAGATGGTCTGATTGGCAAATTGATAGAAAAAATGGAAATTGACCGTTCGCATTTTATAGAGAATGCGAAGCGACATTTGAATGCCCGAGTGAAAGTATCTGGGGGACAGATTTTTATGGGCAAGGATTTAAATAAGGTTTTGATTCATGCAGAAGACGAAGCAAAAGGTATGGGAGATGAATATGTATCTGTTGAGCATTTGTTCCTATGTCTTTTGAAATATCCAAACAAAGCAATGAAGGAGATTGCAAAGGAATATGGAATTACTAGAGAACGATTCTTACAGGCGTTAGCTACTGTCCGAGGCAATCAGCGTGTAACCAGTGATAATCCAGAAGCTACTTATGATACATTAGAGAAGTATGGCTATGACATGGTAGAAAGAGCACGTCAGCAGAAATTAGACCCAGTAATTGGACGTGATGCAGAAATTCGAAATGTAGTACGTATTTTGTCTAGAAAGACAAAAAACAATCCTGTGCTTATCGGTGAACCAGGTGTAGGTAAAACGGCAGTTGTAGAAGGACTGGCACAGAGAATCGTGCGTGGAGACGTCCCAGAAGGATTGAAAGATAAGAGACTCTTTGCTCTTGATATGGGTGCTCTTATCGCGGGTGCAAAATATCGTGGGGAGTTTGAAGAGAGACTCAAAGCAGTGTTGGATGAAGTAAAGGCTTCAGAGGGACAGATTATTTTGTTTATCGATGAGCTTCATACCATTGTAGGAGCTGGAAAAACAGATGGAGCCATGGATGCTGGCCAGCTTTTAAAACCAATGCTTGCCCGTGGAGAACTACATTGTGTAGGTGCTACTACTTTGGACGAATATCGTGAGTATATTGAAAAGGATGCAGCGTTAGAGCGACGCTTCCAGCCTGTCATGGTAGATGAGCCTACGGTAGAGGATACGATTTCGATTCTTCGCGGTTTAAAGGACAGATATGAAGTATATCATGGAGTAAAAATTACAGATTCTGCATTAGTTTCTGCAGCAACTTTATCAAATCGTTATATTTCAGATCGCTTCTTGCCAGATAAGGCGATTGATTTAGTTGACGAAGCCTGCGCGCTTATCAAAACAGAATTGGATTCTATGCCAACAGAACTCGACGAACTCAATCGTCGTGTGATGCAAATGGAAATTGAAGAGACTGCATTGAAGAAGGAAACAGACCGACTCAGTCAGGAACGACTTGCAAATCTTCAGAAGGAATTAGCAGAACTTCGTGATGAATTAAATGGTAAAAAAGCAAAATGGACCAATGAAAAAGATGCAGTTGATAAAGTCAGCAAGCTTAGAGAGTCAATTGAAAATACTAGAAGTGAAATCAAGATTGCACAGCAGAATTATGATTTAGAAAAAGCTGCGGAACTCCAGTACGGTGTACTTCCGCAAATGGAAAAACAGTTAGAAGCCGAAGAGGAAATTTTAAAGAATAGAGATCTTTCTCTGGTAAGAGAAAAGGTGACCGAGGAAGAGATTGCACGTATCATTTCACGTTGGACTGGGATTCCGGTTGCTAAGTTAACAGAGAGTGAACGAAATAAAACACTTCATTTAGATGACGAACTTCATAAACGTGTTGTTGGGCAGGATGATGGAGTTACCATGGTAACAGAAGCGATTATTCGTTCTAAAGCAGGGATTAAAGATCCTAGCAAACCAATTGGTTCTTTCCTTTTCTTAGGACCAACAGGTGTAGGTAAAACAGAGCTTGCAAAGGCATTGGCAGCTAGTCTTTTTGATGATGAAACCAATATGGTGCGCCTTGATATGAGTGAGTACATGGAGAAGTATTCCGTTTCGCGTTTGATTGGAGCGCCTCCAGGATATGTAGGCTATGACGAAGGTGGTCAGCTGACGGAAGCGGTTCGTCGTAAACCATATTCGGTAGTGCTTTTCGATGAAGTAGAAAAAGCACATCCAGATGTATTTAATGTATTGCTTCAGGTGTTGGATGATGGACGTATTACGGATTCACAAGGACGTACGGTAGACTTTAAAAATACGATTATTATTATGACTAGTAACCTTGGTTCTGCTCAGCTATTAGATGGTATTGATGAGGCTGGAAATATTTCGCCTCTTGCAGAAGAAGCAGTAATGAATGTAGTGCGTGGACATTTCCGTCCAGAGTTTTTAAATCGTTTGGATGAAATCATCATGTTTAAGCCTTTAACAAAGGATAACATTGGAAATATCATTACGCTTATGATAAAAGACTTAAACAGCCGTCTTAAAGACAGAGAGTTATCCGTAGAATTATCCGATGCTGCGACAGCGTTTATTGTAGAACATGGATATGACCCAGTGTATGGTGCAAGGCCATTAAAACGTTTCTTGCAAAAACATGTAGAAACACTTTCTGCAAAACTTATCCTAGCAGATGAGGTGCAAATGGGAGATGTTATTTATATTGATGTAGAAGAAGATAAATTAGTTGCGAATACTAAGAGATAGTTCTCAAATTGTGTTTATGCAAAGGGTTGTCACATATGTGTGACAGCCCTTTTTTATAAAGAAAACGAATTCGTAAGATAACAAAAATTCATGGTCGCAAGTATTCCATATAAAGAAGATTTATGGTATTCTATATGCAGACTAAAAATGAAATGATTTCCAAATGTATGGAGGCAAAATGGATTTATTTGATTATATGCGAGAACAGAATATGGAATCGGAATCCCCATTGGCTTCCAGACTTAGACCAACTACCTTGGATGAAGTAGTTGGTCAGCAGCACATCGTAGGAAAGGATAAACTTCTTTATCGTGCCATTAAAGCAGATAAGCTGAGCTCTATTATTTTCTATGGACCACCGGGGACTGGAAAAACTACTTTGGCAAAAGTAATTGCCAATACGACGAGTGCAGAGTTTCGTCAGATTAATGCAACCTCTGCTGGTAAAAAAGATATGGAAGAGGTTGTGCAACAAGCAAAGAACAATCAGGGCATGTATGGAAAGAAGACAATTCTTTTCATCGACGAAATTCATCGTTTTAATAAAGGGCAGCAGGATTATCTCTTACCTTTTGTCGAAGATGGAACCATTATTCTGATTGGTGCCACAACTGAGAATCCTTACTTTGAAGTAAATAGTGCGCTTATATCACGTTCGATTATTTTTGAACTTAAGAAACTAGATAAAGAAGATATTAAAGTACTTTTACTACGAGCTGTAAATGATCGAGAAAAAGGTATGGGATCTTTTGATGCAGTTATAGATGATGATGCATTGGAATTTTTGGCAGATGTATGTAATGGAGATGCAAGAGCAGCACTTACAGCTATCGAACTTGGAATTCTTACTACCGATAGAAGTGAAGATGGAAAGATTCACATCACGATTGATGTAGCCAGTGAATGCATCCAGAAGCGTGTCATCTCATATGATAAAACAGGAGACAATCACTACGATACGATTTCTGCTTTTATCAAGAGCATGCGTGGCTCGGACCCGGATGCAGCAGTTTATTATTTGGCACGAATGCTGTATGCGGGAGAGGATATAAAATTTATAGCAAGACGAATTATGATATGTGCATCAGAGGACGTGGGAAATGCGGATCCAATGGCACTTGTGGTTGCTACATCTGCATCACAGGCAATTGAAAGAATCGGAATGCCAGAAGCACAGATTATTCTGTCACAGGCGGTTACTTATGTGGCGTGTGCACCAAAGAGCAATGCGGCCTACGGAGCCATTAATGCAGCTATGGATGCAGTACGTAGTAATGTGACACCACCAGTTCCTACACACTTACAAGATTCACATTATAAAGGGGCTGAAAAGCTTGGTCATGGACTCGGCTATAAATATGCGCATGATTATCCAAATCATTATGTAGACCAGCAGTATTTGCCAGATGCCTTGGTAGGAACAAAGTTCTATGAACCAACTGAAATGGGCTATGAAAAGAAGATTTGTGAACACTTTGATATTATTAAAAGAAAATAAGCAATGTTAGAAATAGAAGATACGAAATACAGGAGGAATTACTATGCAGAAGTATCAGGAAATGACAAAAGAAGAGTTACTAGTAGAAAAAGCGGCTCTTGAGAAACAGTTTGAAGAAATTAAGGCTTTGAATTTAAAATTGGATATGTCTAGAGGTAAGCCATCTGCGGAACAGTTAGATATAGCAATGGATATTTTGGATGTTTTAGATTCTAAGAGTGTTCTCAAAAGTGAAAATGGGATGGATTTACGCAATTATGGTATTTTGGATGGTATTCCAGAAGCAAAGCGTCTCATGGCTGAAATGATGGGCTGTGATGAAAAGAATGTAATCGTGTATGGAAATTCCAGCTTAAATATCATGTATGACCAGATTTCCAGAGCTATGACTTTGGGATATTGTGGAAATGCTCCTTGGGCTAAATTGGATAAGGTAAAGTTCCTTTGTCCAGTACCAGGATATGACAGACATTTTGCTATTACTGAACTTTTCGGTATCGAAATGATTAATGTTCCTCTTTATGAAGAAGGCCCAGACATGGATATGGTAGAAGAATATGTAAATAATGATCCAGCAGTAAAAGGCATTTGGTGTGTACCAAAATACTCAAACCCAGCAGGAACATCATATTCAGATGAGACAGTTCGCCGTTTTGCGAACTTAAAACCAGCTGCTCCAGATTTCCGTATTTTCTGGGATAATGCTTATTGTGTACATCATTTATATGCGGACAATCAGGTGGAAATCTTGGATATTTTAAGTGAGTGTGAAAAAGCAGGCAATCCAGATATGGTATTTGACATTGATTCTACCAGCAAGGTAACATTCCCTGGTGCTGGTGTAGCAGCTATGGCGGCTTCTGCGAATAATATTGCGGATGTTAAAAAACAGATGACCATTCAGACTATTGGACATGATAAAGTAAACCAGTTGCGTCATGTATTATACTTCAAGAACCTTGATGGTATTAAAGTACATATGATGAAACACGCAGAAAGCATGAGACCAAAATTCGAGATGTTAGATGAACTCTTAGGTGCAGAAATTGGTGCTCGTGGTATCGGTTCATGGGTAAAACCAGTAGGTGGATATTTTATCTGCTTTGAGAGTTTAGATGGCTGTGCAAAGGACATCATTGCAAAATGTAAAGAAGCCGGCGTAACTATGACTGGTGCAGGGGCGCCTTTCCCATATGGAAAAGATCCAAAAAACAGCACCATCCGTATTGCACCAACCTTCCCTTCATTAGAAGAACTCAGAAAAGCGGCAGAAGTGTTTGTGGTTTGTGTTCGCCTTTCTTCGGTTAACAAAATTTTGGAAAGCAAATAGAATACAAAAAGCCCTCAAGATTTAATCTTGAGGGCTTTTAAATTTTTAATTTTGGGCAGTTTCTGAAGTTTTCTCAGGAATACGAATATAGATGCGTTCGATACGGTTTTTATCAACTTCTTTGATTTTGATTACAATATCGTCTTCCGTGAAGATGGTCTCATTTTCTTCAGGAAGGTGATCCAAAAGCTGGAGACAATATCCGCCAATAGTATCATAGTCGTCGGATTCGAATTCGACATCTAAGGCATCATTTACATCATCTAAATTCGTAGAACCTAAAATCAAATATTCATATTCACTAAGCTGTTCGATAGCATCCTCTTCGTCGCTATCGTATTCGTCTCGAATTTCCCCTACGATTTCTTCTAATAAATCTTCGAGAGCTACCATACCAGCAGTTACGCCATATTCATCAAGAACAATAGCGAGAGGGATAGAAGCCTTACGCATTTCTACAAATAAGTCGGCTGTGTTCTTGTGTTCATATGTATAATATGGTTCTCGAATTATTTTTCGAATTGAGAATTCCGATTCATTGTCAAGAAGAATCACATCTTTTATATTGATGATACCGATAATATGATCGGTAGATTCTTCGTATACGGGATAACGGGTATATTTATTTTTACGATATATTTCGATGAATTCTTCTAATGTAGCATCTGCATGAACAAAAGTCATGTCAATACGAGGAATCATAACTTCCTTTGCAAGAGAATCGCCAAAGTCAAACACGTTGTGAATCATCTCACGTTCTTCGTCTTCAATAGCGCCGCTTTCCTGACTTTCGTCAACAATGGTACGGATTTCTTCTTCTGACATAGTGTTGTTTACATCGTTTGGATTAACACGAAGAAGGAAGAGTACGCCAGAGGCGAGTTTGTTGATAATAAAAATAACAGGTGTAAGCACAAGCATCAATGCATCAATGATTCCAGCAATCGCAAGTGAGAAACTATCTGCTTTGATGGTTGCCATCGTTTTTGGTGATACTTCGCCGAAGATTAGAACAAGAATGGTAAGTACACCAGTTGCAATACCAGAGCCTATGTCTCCGAAAATATCAATGGCAAGAATGGTTGCAATAGAAGAAGCACCAATGTTTACTATATTATTACCGATGAGAATGGCAGAGAGCATCTTTCCACTGTCGCTGGTTACTTTTAAAACCTTTGCAGCACGTTTATCTCCATTTTCTGCTAAGTTCTTCATGCGGATTTTGTTCACAGTAGTAAGCGCAGTCTCAGAAGATGAGAAAAACGCTGATAAAAAAATTAAAATTAAGATACAAAATAATTGGCCTATATGCCCGGGCCCAAATTCCATAAAATTTACCTCTTTCTTAAAA
>JAZURS010000010.1:0-7736 GCA_045606325.1 Agathobacter sp. | reverse complement strand
TTTGTATTTCTATCATATACACCCTTAAATTCTTTACCGGAACCAATTGGCCAGTTAACTGGACAAGTCTCGATACCAAGTTCTTTTTCGATTTCACCTAATAAATCAAATGTATCATTGGCATCACGGTCCATTTTATTGATAAAAGTAAAAATAGGAATATGACGCATTACACAAACCTTGAAAAGTTTACGAGTCTGCGCTTCTACACCCTTGCTACCGTCGATAACCATTACTGCAGAATCTGCCGCCATAAGAGTACGGTAAGTATCTTCCGAGAAGTCCTGATGTCCAGGTGTATCCAGGATATTGATACAGTAGCCGTCATAGTTAAACTGTAATACAGAAGAAGTAACGGAAATACCTCTCTGCTTTTCAATTTCCATCCAGTCAGAAACTGCATGACGTGCGGTTGCTTTACCCTTTACGCTACCTGCCAAATTAATCGCACCACCGTATAACAGGAATTTCTCTGTTAAAGTAGTTTTACCAGCATCCGGATGGGAAATAATGGCAAAGGTACGTCTTTTTTCTATTTCTTTTCGTAAGTTACTCACTCTTAAGTTCCTCCAAATATATATAAAAGCCTCTAGGTTCTTATTGTGCAAAAAACACACCGCTAGATAGTATACCCTAGATTTATCTTCATTTCAACGATATTTTATGTATTCAATGGTGTAATTACTATCTTATCCGCAGTCACACCTGTTTTACGTTTTACAATATCCTCCACCTGTGCTCTCTTTGCATCCGTAACCTCTCCCATATCCAGGACTACATCGCAACTATTCTCGTTGATACTAACCACGACATTGGTAAATCCTTTCGCTTCCAAAAGCATTTCTGCATTCGCTTCTTTTTCCGCAATATCCGTCATTTGAACAAGTTTATTCACAGCATCCTTTTTTGCCTCTTCAGAAAGAGCGTCATTATTTACAATTTGCATTAAAGCCTCTTTATTCGTTGCACGAATCTGTTCCCGATTTAATTTCACTGCTGCTGCATAATCGGTTACATTAATAATATTTCCTGTTAAAATTGATTCACCCGGATTTAATTCATCTTCACTATTGGAAGCAATCTCTGTGTTTTCTTCATTCCAGACCAGTTCATCCCAAACCTTTTTATCCACCTCACTTTTATCTTCTGCATTTGTTTCCTTACTATTTAAATTCAGTCCGTTTTTATCATAGCTTATGTACCCTGCAATTGCGATTAACACTGCCAGTGTTGCTATTACAACTTGATTTTTACGAATTTTTCCTTTCACCTTCGATCCTCCTGTGACCTCATTTTTACTATACTTATCTTATGCACGTCTATGGAAAATAATGCCTTGACCGCTTCAGAAATTCGTGTATTTACGGTAGCATTTCCAGCACCTTCTGCAACAACAACTACTCCACCGACTTTCTGTCCTTCTGTTTGTGTTCCAAATACGCTCTCCTTGGACCCTTCCGTGGTAATCATGACCTTTACCTCTCCAACACCTTCCATTGCGGATAGTACCCTTTCTAACTGTGCTTCTAATTCTCTACTTGAACCTTCTGTCTCATCCTGCTCAATTTGTATCTCCTGGGATTTGGTTGGCATACACAGAACCAATATCAATAAACCTACCAAAATAAAAAGAATATATTTACTCCCCTTCTCCTTCAAAAAAGAAATGTTCAAAAATACTCTCTCCTTTCTCTATCTCAAAATCCAACTGCTGCAATTTTTGATTAAACGGCTCAAATACTTCATATAAAAATGTCGGATCATCCAAGGACATAAACTCCAACACTGGTTTTAAAAACAAAACCACCATAAAAACACTGATAAAAAACTGCATGTATCGTTTGTACTCATCTTTAGGAACCAAGTATGAAAAAACAAGTAAAACCAACATAAAAACATAATAATTCTTTAAAAACTCCAGCATATACTTCTCCTAGAACACAAAACTTGTAGCCATGGTAATCATTGAAATCAAAACAAAAAACAGGAGCATGGTATATACAATAACCTTAAGATATAAATCACATCCTCTTGCTACGCCAGCCACACAATTTACCAATCTACTATCTGATACCGGCTGTAAAACAATCGCCACCAAATGGTACAACACCCAAAAACAACCTATTTTTAATACAGGTATTACCGCAATAACAAATAAAAAAAGCAACCCTAGTATACCTACACTGTTTTTAATCAGCATTCCACAACTAAAAATAATTTCCCCTGCTGAACCAAAAACTCCGCCTACCCCAGGTATAGAAGACATCCCAGATAGCATCACATTATTGGCAAGTCTATCCTTCATCGGAGTAAGGAGTGATTGTACCACTCCTAAGCCTATAACTGCGCCAAAAGATAGTTTCAAGATAATCACAACGATTTTTTCCATAAACTCTGCTAATTTTGATAATTTATCTTCATCAAACAGATGATTAAGAAATAGCACTAACACAAACACATGAATAAGTGGACTAAGAAAATTCTTCATTAAAAATTCTATTAAATAGATAAAGAAAAATGCCAATTCATATGCCATGGCACCAGATACCGCATTCCCAGTAAATACCATGGTCAACGTATAGGTCGGAATCAATGCATTTAAAAAACCTAACATACCATCCATGCCCTCCATTGCAAGCTCTCTTACCAGGAAAAAAGACTGCATAAGCAAAACCATTAAAGTGGCATAAATCAGTAAAAACCCAATATTCGATACATATGTTTTTTTTGAAGAGAGCAAACGTTGAATTAGAGAAAACAAAACAGAAAACAGCAACATTTTTAGAAATATAGGTCTGGCAATTGACAATTCATAGAATAAAGTATCAAAAAAGAATTGCGTAATGTTTTCGCGATTCAAAGCATCTATTCCATGTATACTTACCTGTGTAATTAATTCCTCAAAGCTCATTTTCACTCGTAGATGTTCGTTTAGAAACTGATTTAATGACTGAAAATCCAATGTGGCAATGATTTCTTCCAAATATTCATTTGCTGCTGTCATACAAATTTCTCCAAGGTTTCCACAAGAAATATTATTCCTGGAATACTAAGTGACACAATAGATATTTTAGCAAATAATTCTATCATTCCTGCTACTGACTGCTGCCCTGCATCCCTGCATATTGACGAAGCAAACTCCGCCACATATGCCACTCCTAGCATTTTTAGCAATTGCAAATAGTATGTTTTCTCGACCGTCACCATATCAAGCATATTCATAATAAAATGCACCACTACCGAAATCTGAGTTAACACGTAATAAAAGATAAGCACACCTGTGACAATTCCTATCACCAGAGATATCTCTGCACGATCCTTTCGCAAAAATAGGGATATCATCGCTGCTACTATTCCAATCAATCCTATTTTAAATATAGCACTCCCCCCTATCCTATCAGAAACAATGCTTCCATTGCTGCAAACAACTCACTAATATACGGAACTACCCAAAACAACACGATAACTAGTCCTACCAGGCTAAGCAAAAATGCCTGCTCATCTCTTCCACTGTGTTTTAGAACCTGTCCCAAAACAGTCACTATAATTCCTACTGCTGCTATTTTAAAAATGATTGTAATTTCCATCTTACTCCCTCATACCCTTGTAATTTGTATATGATATGGATTACAGAAAAATTATAACTGTCATTACTGCCCCAAGCATCCCAACTGGAATCCATACCTTCCTCTCCCGTACATCCTTTTCTTTTAAGTTTACGAGCCGCGCTTCTAACTCTTTTAAGTTTTTCTGTAGAAAAGAAATATTCTCAGCACGACTCCTTCCAAAAAATCCATTTCCTACCTGTAATACTATTTGAAAAACCTCCTGATCAAATGCCCAGTTCTGCTCCTCTTCCTTAAAAACTTCTTCCCAGACCATATGACCATTTGGATAAGTATTGGCAGATAGACGTTTTATGATTTCCTCTAATATCTTCTCTAACGCAGTCTCCCTATTTTCCCCTCTCAACCTACTCTGACATATGTATCTCACAAAGTGGTCCATCACCTTTATCTTCTCTGTTTCCATAGCAAAGATTGATTTCTGTAAAAACAGCATAAATTCTTCTAACCGTTTGACTCTCCTTTTTTGTTCATATGTCCAGCTATATAAAACACCTGCCGTTCCACCTAGTATTAAACTGATTCCTAAATACCGCCACATCCCATTCCCCAATCAATCTGATAACACTTTACCTGTCTCATCATAAACATGAAACGCCCGATATCCATTATCCAATCTAATCAATTCAACAAATCTCTCTATTGCACCAGTTTTTATGCCCTCTCGAATCATTGGATTTCGTAGCACTTCATCCATATCTCCCGCATGAATTGTCCCTAAAACCTTTACTCCCGAGCATCGCATCTGTTCTAACAAAAAAAACTCCTCTTCTCTTCCGATTTCATCTACTGCGATTACATCTGGTGACATCGTTCGAAGCACCATTTTCATTCCTAGTTCCTTAGGACACGCATCTAAAACATCTGTCCTTTTGCCCAAGTCATTTTGCGGTTTTCCTTCTACACATGCAGCAATTTCAGAACGTTCATCAATCACACATATCTTAAGCCCTCTTTCTCCTGATAAAATCCGTATTACATCTCTTAAAAAAGTTGTCTTTCCAACTCCCGGTGCAGCAAAAAAAAGTGTGTTATAAATGCTATCTCCTTTTCTTAAATGTGGAACAATATTCTGAGCGCATCCCTTTCTTTCATGTGCAATACGAATATTTAATCCCCCAATATCCACTATATTCGTTATTTTTGTTTCTCTCGTATCTCGAAGAGCCTCATAGGTTGCATGTCCAGTGATCCCTATACGATGCCCTCCAGAAAAAGTGATATAGCCCTGCTTTATCTCCTCATCAACCGCATAAATCGAATAACCTGTTATGTAATTTAGCATCTCATCCAGACACTGCCTGTCTATCATGCTGTCATAATTTCCCAGCCATTCATTGTGATTCCCATAGATAAGTTCTACTGGCCAGCCGATTCGCACACGGATTTCCTCCAGCCCGTCCCAGTTTATCTTTCGCATTCGCGGTCTAATACTTGTCGGAAATACCGTTACCAATCCATTAACCATTACTTTCTCCTTTCCTGACTATTGGAAAAAAAATAAGACATAGGTTTTATTTACCTATGTCTTATATATATGACTTGTCTTTATTTTTATGACTATATTTCGTTCCAGAGAGTAAATCCAAGTATTAAAACACCACCAACTACCTGCCACAGTGACATTGGCTCGCCTAATATTGTAACCGAAATTATTACTGCTACCAGTGGATCTATATAACTAAGAATGGCTGCTTTCTGACCTGGTAACTCTTTCAAGGAAGAGAAATACAAACAGTATGTTACACCTGTATGAACAAATCCAACAATGAAAAGATTTATCCAACCTATGTTATCGAGATTTCCTACGGTTACACCACTGGTTAATAAAACGTATGGAAATAGTACAAAAATAGCTGCCAAAAACTGTAAACACGTCCTGTGGATTCCCTCTACATTTTTTATATATTTATTCAAAAGAACCACCGATGCGTAAAATACCGCCGCGCCTAATCCACACAATATACCAAGAAAATCCTTGCCTCCGTGCACACTACCAATGCCTGTAATTAAGACAATGCCAAGTGTAGACATAACAAAGCACACCGCCTGTTTACCCGTTAGTTTTTCCTTAAAAAGAACAGGACAAACAATTGTGACTATAACAGGTGCAAAATAGTAACTAAGTGTAGCAACTGATACCGTAGTATACTTATATGCTTCAAATAAAAGAATCCAGTTTATCCCTAGAGCAATCCCTGATGCAAGAAGTAGAGGAATCTCTTTTTTTATTTTCTCAAACTGTATTTTCTGTTTTGTGACAAACAAAAATACTAAAATTAGAATCGTTGCTAAAATGGCACGATACAAAGCCAATTCTCCAGAAGAAACAGAAATATTTCTTACAAAAATTCCTAATGTACCAAATATCGCCATTGCAACTATCATCTTTAAACGAGAATTCATAAATTATTACATTCTTTCTGGTGCTTCGAAACCAAGCATATCAATACATGTTTCAAGCACACTCTTTGTTAAGCAGAGCAATCCAATGTATGCTTTCTGTGCAGTTTCATTTTCTTCTGAAAGAATCTTGGTTCCATGATAGAAACCGTTAAATGCATTCGCAAGTTCATAAATGTATGCACAGATTTTGTGTGGTGCATTTTCTTCATATGCATTTTCTACTACAGCGTTGAAACGTGAAAGGGAAAGCATAAGCGCTTTCTCATGCTCATTGTGTGCAGCTTCCATTGCGCCAAGACAATCACTTAAAGATTTTCCTGTTGCTTCGTACTTTCCAAGGATGGATTTGATACGAACGATGGTGTAAAGGATGTAAGGCCCTGTATTTCCTTCGAAGGATGTAAATCTTTCGATATCAAAGATATAATCCTTGCTTGCCTGGTTAGATAAGTCACCATATTTAATCGCTGCTAAAGCAATCTTACGAGCTGTATCCTGTGCTTCTTCCATAGAAATGTCAAGGTTTTCTTTGGTCTTCTGGTTTTCCAAAATCTTCTTTAACATCTCTTCGTAGATTTCTTCTAATAAATATTCGAGACGCATTACACCACCATCACGAGTTTTAAATGGCTTACCATCTTTACCATTCATAGTACCAAAACCGATATGTGTAAGCTCTGTTTCAGGATTTACAATACCTGTCTTCTTTGCACAACGGAACACCTGTTTAAAATGAAGTTCCTGACGTTTGTCTGTAATATAAATGATAGACTCTGGATTATAGTCTTCCATACGCATTACAAGTGTTGCAAGGTCTGTCGTACTGTACAGAGATGCACCGTCAGATTTTAAGATAATACATGGAGGAATTTCCTTAGTATCTGTTTCTTCTGCTACATCTACTACCAATGCACCTTCACTTTCATAAGCGAATCCGCCATCTTTTAATTTTGCTACCATATCTGGAATGTATGGCTGTGCATCAGATTCACCCTTCCAAAGTTCGAAGTCTACGTTTAATTTCTCATAGTTTTTCTTAAGGTCAGATACTGACACATTAAGGATGTGTGCAAGTAATGCACGGTATCCTCTTCTGCCTTGCTGTAATTCGTTGGTTGCAGCAAGAGCTTCTTCTTTATAACTTTCGTCTTCTTTTGATTTACCGCTAGCTGTTGGATAAATCTCTTCTAATTCAGCAATCGTAAATGGTGCTTCTTCTGGATATTCACCTTCAAAAGACGCATCAAAGTAAACGAGTTCTGGTTTACGGAGTTTTAACTCTGTAATGATAAGTCCCATCTGAAGGCCCCAGTCTCCAAGATGCACATCACCGATCATTTCATGTCCCACGAATTTACCAATACGCTTTACACTTTCACCAATAATCGCAGAACGAAGATGTCCTACGTGAAGTGGTTTTGCTACGTTTGGTCCGCCGTAGTCAATCATGATAGTCTTTGGATTTTCTACTTTAGCACATCCAAAACGGCCTTCATCCGCCTGCATATCATTCATGTATTTTGCTAAATATGCTTCATTGATTTTTAAATTTAAGAAACCTGGTTTTACAGATTCTACCATTGAGAACATTTCGTTTCCTGATAACAATTCAGCGATTTTATCGGAAATCATAAATGGTGCACATTTATATTCTTTGGCAGCTGCCATCGCACCATTACACTGATATTCACAAAGGTCTGGTCT
>JAZURS010000009.1:0-4706 GCA_045606325.1 Agathobacter sp. | reverse complement strand
ATTATTCAGAAATAAATCTGAATTTACTGTTTAAAGGGTTTTAATCTCTCGATTAAAACGTTCGCTAGATTTTTCATCTAGACTTGAAATTCATTTAGAATCTTTCAAGGTTTTCACTGTTTAGTTATCAATGTTCGTTGCGTCTGTCTTGACGACAGCTTGATTAGTCTATCATGCACGAGACACAATGTCAATACATATTTCACTCTTTTTTCTAAAATATTTTCTAGAAAAAAAGAGCGGAGAAGGAGGGATTTGAACCCTCGCGCCGGTTTCCCGACCTATACCCTTAGCAGGGGCACCTCTTCGGCCACTTGAGTACTTCTCCAAAGGTATTTTTCTACGTATTTTATTGTCTCGCATACGTGACGCATTGTTTATTCTACTAAAAGGAAAGTTGTTTGTCAATTGAAAAAATCAATTTTTTTGATTTATTTTTTTAATAATTTTTTCATCACAAGATGTTGTATTTCTTCTTATTATAAAGCACAAAATTCCTTACTAGCCTGGTCATATAAATTGTTTCCTTTGCAATCAATTACTACGATTGCTGGGAAATCCTTTACTTCTATCTTAAGTATTGCTTCTGCTCCCAAATCTTCGTAGCAGACAACTTCAGATTTTGTGATGCATTTTGATAATAAAGCACCTGCTCCACCAACTGCAGCAAAGTATACTGCTTTATTTCTAATAATTGCATCTACTACTTCCTTTGAACGTTTCCCTTTTCCTATCATTGCTTTCTGTCCAAGGTCTAATAACTTTGGTGCATACTTATCCATGCGGGTTGCTGTAGTAGGTCCTGCAGATCCAATCGCGTGACCTTCTCTTGCTGGAGATGGTCCCATATAATATATAGTAGAATCTTCTATATCAATAGGAAGAGGTTCACCTTTTTCTAATGCTTCCATCATTCTTTTATGTGCTGCATCACGTGCTACATACATCGTTCCAGTAATATAGACATAATCCCCTGATTTTAATTCAGTTGTTTTATCTTCCACGATGGGAGTTCTTATTATTTTATTCTCTGACATTGTTAATCATTCCTCTTTTTTCTATTTTTATACATATTTTGTTATTTAATATAGAAGAAATAGTTTAAATCTCTCTCATAGAATGTCTATTTACATGGCAACAAATATTTACAGCAACAGGAAGTCCTGCAATATGCGTAGGATAGGTGTTGATATTTACAGCCAATGCCGTATTACTTCCCCCTAAACCACCTGGACCAATTCCTGTTTTGTTTATTTTATCTAGTAATTCTTTTTCAAGTTCTGCTATATAGGCTATTTTCGAATTTTCATTCACAGGTCTGGTAAGAGCTTGCTTTGCCAAAAGTGTACATTTTTCAAATGTACCTCCTATTCCCACACCTATCACCATTGGTGGACAGGCGTTTGGACCAGCTTCTTTTACCGCTGTGAATATGGCTTCTTTTACACCTTCTATACCGTCTGCCGGTTTCAGCATAAATACACGACTCATATTTTCACTACCAAAACCCTTAGGCGCAAATGTTATTTTTAATTTATCTCCAGGCACGATGAAATAATGAATAACTGCCGGAGTATTATCTTTTGTATTTTCGCGGATAATAGGGTCATTAACTACAGATTTTCGTAAGTAACCTTCTTGATATCCTTGTTTTACTCCTTCATTTATAGCATCTTCTAAATTTATTCCTTCGACATGCACATCCTGACCTATTTCAATGAAGAAAACGGCCATTCCTGTATCCTGACAAATTGGAATCATTTCTGATGAAGCAATTTGGAGATTTTCTTCTAATTGATGGAGAACCTTTTTTCCTAGTTCTGATTTTTCACTTTCTTTTGCCTGTGTTAAAGCAGTTGTCATATCCTTTGAAAGAATATGGTTTGCTTCGATACACATCTCTTTTATATTTTTTATAATTTCATCTGTGTGAATTGTACGAATCAAAATATTTTCTCCTTATAAAAATCGGCAGGCGAATGCCTGCCGATTCGAAATGTTTTCATTATTCTTCACTAGGTGTATTCTCTTCTGGAGTTTCGCTTTGTTCTTCGGATTCTCCCATAAGAGTCTTATCTTCTCTTACTTTTGCGATACTTGCAACGGTTACTCCTTCTTTTAAGTTGATAAGTTTTACTCCTGAAGTTACACGGCCAAGAAGTGCTGTATCTTTTACTTTGATACGAATGATAATGCCTTCTGTATTGATAAGCATTACTTCATCATCTACACCAACTGCTTTCACACCTACTAAGTTACCAGATTTCTCGGTAATCTTGTAACATTTTACACCCTTACCACCACGATTCTGTGGAGTAAATTCTGTAGTAAGTGTACATTTACCAAGACCTTTTTCTGCAACAATCATAACAGAATCGCCCTGACTAGCAGTTTGCATTGCAATTACTTCATCACCAGGTACAAGGTTCATACCAATAACACCCATTGTAGTACGTCCAGTTGTTCTTACATCTGTTTCATGGAAACGGATACACTGTCCATATTTTGTAAACATAAGAATGTCATCTGTATTATCTGTAATCTTAACTTCGATAAGTTCATCATCTTCGCGAAGGTTGATTGCAGCAAGACCTGTTTTTCTGATATTTGCATAATCAGTAACTGGTGTTTTCTTAGCAATACCACGTTTTGTAGCCATGAAGAGATATTTTTCTTCTTCGTATTCCTTAATAGGAATCATAGCAGTAATCTTTTCACCTGGCTGAAGTGGAATTAAGTTGATAATTGCTGTTCCACGAGAAGTACGGCTTGCTTCTGGAATTTCATAAGCTTTAATTCTGTATACACGGCCAGTATTTGTAAAGAACATGAGGTAATGATGTGAAGTGGTCATCATCATTTCTTCGATGTAATCATCTTCGATTGTTTCCATACCCTTGATGCCTTTACCACCACGGTTTTGCGCTTTGAAATTATCAATACTCATTCTCTTAATGTAACCAACTTTTGTCATAGTAATAACAGCGTTTGTTACTGGAATTAATTCTTCCATAGAGATGTCGTATTCATCAAAACCAATTGATGATTTACGATCTTCGCCATATTTATCTGCGATAGCCATAATTTCTTCGCGAATTACACCAAGTAAAAGTTTATTATCAGCTAAGATAGCTTTTAATTCACTAATACGTTTCATGAGTTCTGCATATTCTGCTTCTAATTTTTCTCTTTCCAAACCGGTAAGAGCTTTGAGACGCATATCTACAATAGCCTGTGCCTGTGCATCAGACAATCCGAAACGTTCCATTAAGTTTGCTTTTGCATCTGCTGTGGTACGGCTTCCACGGATGATAGCAATTACTTCATCGATATTATCCAAAGCAATGATTAAGCCCTGTAAGATATGTGCTCTTTCTTCTGCTTTGTTTAAATCATATCTGGTTCGTCTTGTGATAACATCTTTCTGGTGATCCAAATAGTGGCTTAACATTTGCTGTAAATTAAGTACTTTTGGTTCGTTGTTTACAAGTGCAAGATTGATTACACCAAAGGTATCCTGCATCTGTGTATGTTTGTAAAGAAGATTGAGTACTACAGTTGGATTTACATCTCGACGAAGTTCGATACAGATACGCATACCTTCACGGTTTGATTCATCACGTAAATCTGTGATACCATCAATTTTTTTATCTTTATGTAATTCTGCAATCTTTTCAATAAGTCTTGCTTTATTTACAAGATAAGGAAGTTCTGTTACTACAATACGATTTTTACCGTTCTGCATAGGTTCAATATCTGTAACAGCACGAACGCGGATTTTTCCGCGGCCAGTACGATATGCTTCGTTGATACCTTGTGTACCAAGAATGATTCCACCCGTTGGAAAATCTGGACCTTTTACAATATCGATAAGCTCATCTATTTCTGTAACTTTATCCTCTACTTCATTGTCGATAAGTTTCGCTACTGCATGGATTACATCACGTAAGTTGTGAGGTGGAATATTAGTAGCCATACCTACTGCGATACCAGTTGTACCATTTACCAAAAGGTTTGGATATCTAGAAGGAAGAACTGTTGGTTCTTTTTCTGTCTCATCAAAGTTTGGTACAAAATCTACCGTATCTTTTCCAATATCTTCTATCATCATCATGGAAATCTTACTTAAACGTGCTTCTGTGTAACGCATCGCAGCTGCGCCGTCACCATCCACAGAACCGAAGTTTCCATGACCGTCTACAAGTGGACAACGGAATGACCATGGCTGAGCCATGTTTACAAGTGCTCCGTAAATAGAACTATCACCATGTGGGTGATATTTACCCATTGTATCACCAACGATACGGGCACATTTACGGTGTGGTTTATCTGGAGTATTATTAAGTTCAATCATTGAGTAAAGCACTCGTCGCTGAACTGGTTTTAAACCATCTCTTACATCTGGTAATGCTCGGCTTGCAATAACACTCATTGCATAGTCGATGTAGGAGGTTTCCATAGTTTTCTTTAAGTCTACTTGCTGAATTTGATCAAAAATCTTATCATCCATTCTATAAGAATCCTCCTTTCATTAAATATCTAAATTCTTAACATATTTTGCATTTGCTTCGATGAATTCACGTCTAGGTTCTACTTTATCACCCATAAGTGTTCTAAATGTAACATCTACTTCTGTTGCACTATCTTCATCAATGATAACCTGTTTTAAGATACGTCTTTCTGGATCCATAGTTGTTTCCCAAAGC
>JAZURS010000008.1:0-21297 GCA_045606325.1 Agathobacter sp. | reverse complement strand
TTTTACAGATTCTACCATTGAGAACATTTCGTTTCCTGATAACAATTCAGCGATTTTATCGGAAATCATAAATGGTGCACATTTATATTCTTTGGCAGCTGCCATCGCACCATTACACTGATATTCACAAAGGTCTGGTCTATTGGAAAGTGTAACCCTGCCATACTTTTCATCATAGCCACATTCTACAAATGCTTTCGTTACTTCTTCTGAAATTAAATCAAGTAATTTTTTCATAACAGCCTCCTAATTATTGTCATGATTTAAAAATAATACTTTTGTATGGAAGCAACGCCTTTAAAAGAGCACTTCCTAATCCACATACTGAGATGATTTCCCCAACTCCTACTGTTAGGACAAAGTATGGGATACTCCAATCAATACCATCCAGTTCCCAGGTTATACCATATCCATATCTTAGGACTAATGGCACAATTACAGCGTTTGCAATTACTGGTGGTAAAGTCATAAGCACCGGATGCTTTCGCAAAAAATAGGTTCCTATTGCACCAATAAAAGTTGCTAGACTTCCAAATATTACATCCCAAACAAGCGCACCTGTCAACAAGTTAGAAATCAGACAGCCAATAGCAAGTCCAGGCACAGCCGCTACCGTAAAAAAAGGTAAAATGCAAAGCGCCTCTGAAAACCTAATCTGGATAGCATAGCTTGCAAGGCCCATTGCGTTCGCCACCATCGTAAGCACCACATAAAGTGCAGCAATGATAGCCCCATGGGTAATCATCGTTACATTTCGATTTCTCATATTAATTTATCTCCTTAGTTTTGATTTAGAGCACTCGGCTCAAGTGAGGATGGTTTCGAACTCACTTTTGACGAAAAGTCTTCGTCTCGCAACTTTAAAAGTCTAACACAAGCATTTGTAAATTGCAACAGTTCATAGATGCAATGCTTGTTAAAAATAACTAACCTTCACTCGTTTTCCCATTTCTTTTAAACATTGAGACAAATCACTTACTAGACTCATCTTGATATTAAAATTAATAGGCAAATTAGGATTCTGATGTGCTGGATTGATTGCCCTGCCAACATACATATTGATGTCTGTCGCCTCCTCAAAAAGAATCTGACTAATCAATGCAGCCCCATTCTTCTTAAAATACCACTGTTCAAATAGTTCATTATCTTTTATATAATCCTGGGCATATTCCACCACACGATTTATTGTAACGACGCCTTCTGTTACCAAATCCACACCTTCTATGTGCGAAATTGGTGGAATATCTGTTGCCTCTTTATTCTCCAAATGTTCAACTTCTTTTCCCAAATAATTGGCAGCGATATTTGACGTTGTTCCACCACAAATAACATGCTTCCCTTCTTTCGAGAAAAATAAAGCCATCATGCGATTGACATCATCTGGATTCGAAGGGGGCCCGAATAACAGATTTACCTGCTCACGTTTACGTACCTTCACCACACAAGCGGTCGTATCGTCCCCAGCCATCTCTCCATAGAGTTTGTTACATTCATCTACCAAAAGAGTTGCAAGATTTTTCGCGGTAAATCCATTCATTGCCATTACTTCCATAAATGCAATGATATCTTCTCTCTTCCAATTATAATTCAATGTTTTCTCCGCACCTGCATACGGACATCCATCGCTCATTGCAATAAACACATCTCCTTCTTGCAGTGGAATTGTCGTCTTAAAAATCTTTTTTCCATCTAACACCAATTCTGTCATGGCGTATTCATGATTCTGACCATCACGCAGCATGATAATAAGCGGATTATCATATTGAATCATTTCAATAGTTTCATTCTCAATAATATGCATAATCGTAAATGTCGAATATGCAACTCCACGTTCAGCACAGACGGGAAGTGTCGCAGCCATCGTCGAAACACACTCGTCAATTGACAAACCTGCAGCCATCATCGTAGAGATAATTTTGGATGTCAAAGTAGACAAAATACTAGCTTTTACACCGCTCCCTAATCCATCTGACAATACAACAACCGATGAATTATCATTCTGCTCTACTATCTCGACATGGTCTCCGCAAAGTTCTTCACCATGATGATGGATACTTTTGTAACCAATATCAATACATAAATTATTCATTCTCAATGGACTCCTTTAACTTAGTAAGAGCAATCTTTGTTTCAGCTGCTGTTTCACCCAAGAGAGACGCAATTTCTTGAACAATTCTCATCTGCTTTTCTACGACTTTGTCTGCAACCTCAATCGTATCTCTACTAATACGTTCTCGCTTTTCTCTATTTGATTCTTCTTCCGTAACATCACGCATAATTGCAATCAAAAGATGCGAATCCTGATCATAGACAATCGATTCTTCCACATAACGTTCATATTCTGCTAAGTATACACGTTTATTTTCAATTGGCTCTGCATCATAAAGGACCTGTACAAAATCAACTGGGTCCATGATTCGAACAACTGGTTCCCCTAAAATATCCGAACTAAAACGAATATTCATCATCTTACGTGCAGCTTCATTTATCTGTTGGACTTCTAAATTTTCATTCAAAACAACAATACCATTTGAAGTATTCTTGACAATTGCATCTGAGAAACTCTCAGCCTTCTGCTTCAAATATGGTAAACACATCGTAACCTGTGCCTTTCCCTGACACACAGCAATCGCTTTCTCACGACAAGTACTATAGCCGCAGGTACCACAGTTGAGTTCATCTGACTCTTTATATTTCCCCATCTTACGTAGTACTGTGCTGATTTCTGTTTCGGAAGGTTGTACCGCCTCCGTCGACAGATATTCAAACTGTTTTTTTAATTCGACAGCCTTTGGCTGTTCCACCTCAAAGTCTTTCTGTCCTGCATACTTTGAAATCATAATATAATCCTTAATAGGATCTGTATGATGATATTTTTCCATAACAGGACCACCAATACAGCTTCCAACACAGGCAGACATTTCAATAAAACATTTATGCACCTTTCCTTCTTCAACGTCACGAAGTGCATGCATACAGTTTTCTATCCCATCCAACGAAAGATACGTATATTCTTCTGCTTTCTGCTCCATAGTCTTCAAAATACCACCTGCCGTTGGGAAAAATCTCGCACGACTTTTCGGATTATCCTCTTTTATTTGCTCCAATTCAACAGATTCTTTTTTTAGCCAATTTGATAATTCCTCAAATGTCAATACTGCATCTACGACACCCTGGCTACATTCTGCCTCATACTTTTTCGATACACATGGTCCAATAAAAACGGTTTTAGCATTTGGATAACGTTTCTTTATATCCTTGCAATGTGCAATCATAGGAGAAACAACATCTGCCAAATACTCCACAGCATTCGGATAGTATTTCTGAATCAATAAATTGATAGAAGGACAGCAAGAAGAAATCACGATATCTCTTTTTTCTTCTTTTAACAATCTTTCATATTCGTTTTTTACGATAGTTGCACCAATCGCGGTCTCTTCCACATCCGTAAAACCAAGTTTTTTTAGTCCAGCCTTTATGCCTTCAATTCCTACACCCTCATAATTTGCCACAAAGGATGGAGCTATGCTTACTATCACAGGATTTTCGCCCTGCAATAGCACTTTCACTTTCTCAATTTCACTGACAATCTCTTTCGCATTCTGTGGACACACTACAAAACACTGCCCGCACAAAATACATGCATCCTGTATAATATGTGCTTGATTGCCTGAAAAACGAATCGCTTTTACTGGACAGTTTCGAATACATTTATAACAATTCTTACAATTTGATTTCTTTAAATTCATGCAAGCCATTTTCTAGATTTCCTTTCTCTTTTCCGTTTACACAAATTTGTTAATATTTTAACACTGAATGCCCTGCTTGTGAATGTATAAAACAAAAAATTCTGCAAAAACTTCATATATAGAAAATAATGTTAATTTCTCACAGGAGGCAACTATGGGCACTTACAAAGTAGACATCTGTGGGGTCAATACCTCAAAACTTCCTATACTAAAAGAGGCAGAAAAAGAAGAACTTTTTAAGAGAATTAAAGCAGGAGATATGGAGGCAAGAGAAACCTACATTCAGGGAAACTTGCGACTCGTATTATCTGTCATTCGCCGTTTTTCTAACCACAATGAAAACCTTGATGATTTATTCCAAATTGGCTGCATCGGTCTTATGAAATCCGTCGATAACTTTGACCCAACAATTGGAGTAAAATTCTCCACATATGCTGTACCAATGATTATTGGAGAAATACGACGTTACCTACGCGACAACTCTTCCTATCGTATTCCCCGTTCACTTCGAGATATCGCCTACAAGGCAATCCACGCAAAAGAAATTCTTTCACGAAACTCCTTTCATGAACCTACTCTTGATGAAATTTCCAAAGAATGTGAAATATCCAAAGAAGATATCATATACGCCCTAGATGCCATCCAGACACCTCTTAGCCTTTATGAACCTGTCTATACCGACAGCGGAGACACCCTTTATGTCATGGATCAGATTTCGGACAAGAAAAACAAAGAAGAAAACTGGATTGAAGACCTTTCTCTTTCTTCTGCTATGGAACAGTTAAATGATAGGGATGAACAGATTATAAGATTACGTTTCTTTGAAGGAAAAACCCAGATTGAAGTTGCAGAACAGATACACATCTCACAGGCACAAGTCTCCCGATTGGAAAAGAATGCATTAAAAAATATGCGCACCTATTTAACCTAGGTGCGCATAAATATTATTCGCCTTCTAAAACTGCAAGCATTAAGATACCTACAACAATAATACCAATGAATAAATACTGCTTCTTTGTAAGTTTTTCTTTTAAGAAAATTCGGGATAACAGCAATGATACCACACAAACACTTGAAAGAATTGGTGCTGCAATAGCTCCATTTCCACTCATAGCGTATACATAGGTGAGCTGTCCACCTGTTTCACAAATAGCTGCAATTAACTTGTCTCCCTGTTTTGGCAATTCGAATTTTATTCCTTTTGCTTTCATGAAAATAAAAAGAATCAAACCAACAATTGCAAAAGTCAATTCATAGGAAACATTTGCCACTAATTCAATATTTTCTTCTGTAATACCGATTAATGGGCTTGTCTCCATTTCCAAGAAGAAAATATCCAATACACATCCGATTGCATCAATGAAAGCATAACAAAATGGCATTAAAAATGCTACTGTAGCCAACTTCTTTCCTAATTTCTGACTTCTATTTACCTCTGCACTCTTTTCTGTTTGTGTTACGCCGATGATACCAACCACAATAATTGCGATAGCAACCCATACTGGAAGCGAAAGCTTATCGCCCAAGAAAATCACACACATAATAGAACACATTGCCCCAGAGGTATTTTCAATTGGATCTGCTAAAGATTCTTCAATGAATCTAATTCCAAAAAACGAACATGCCATAGACAATATGTAACACAACGAAACTGGCAAATAAGCAATCAAGTTCATTGGATTATATGCTATATCAGAAGTCAATAATGTAAAGATTGCATGAATTCCCATTACAGCTCCAACCATAACACATACTCTCAAATGATCGTACTTACAATCCTCATGGGAACCTTTTTTATAAAATAATTCTGCAATGCCCCATAACAAAGTTGTTACAAGTGTAAAAAATAACCACATAAAAAATCTCCTTTAAACGCTTTAGTTAATAACTTTATTTAAGGCTACTCCAACCAAGGAAGACATTACACATTTGATAATGTCTCCTAAAATGAATGGCAATGAAACTGTTGTAAATGCAGCCCATATATTCCACTCATTGTATATACACATACTAGCAATGGCACAAATATGTTGGATTGGAATTCCCACTGTCATTGATACGATACAATATCTTTGCATAGATATTTTCTTTCCACGCAATAAACTAATCACAATTACTGCAAAGAGAAATCCAAAATAAAAGCCACCCGTTGGTCCAAATAATTTACCTGGCCCGGCTGTACCACCAGAAAATACTGGCAGCCCAATAAGTCCCATTAAAAGATATATCCCTATACAAAGGCCAGCATGTTTTGGCTTTAAAATCAATCCGATAATATTTACCACAATGGTATGCAAACTAATCACGATAGGCGTAAATGGTAGTGGTACGACCAAATAAGAAGTCACACATAAAATCGCCACACATAATGCAATCTTTGTTAGATTCTGTGTTTTTAGTTTTGTATTCATTTCTTTGTATACCTTTTCCAATCTTACATCGTTATCTTATCCAAAATCCCCGTAAGATGAGCAAGCGCCACACCATAGTTGGTCATAGGAATTTCCTGTGCTTTTACTCGCTCAATACGGCTCATCACGTAGCGCCTATTAAACATACAGCCACCACATTGAATAATCAAATCATAGTCCCTCAAATCCATTGGAAAATCTGTTCCACTTAAGATATCTATTTTCATTTCTGCACCATAACGCTTACGCAGCATATTCGGAATTTTTACACGCCCGATATCCTCGGTCAAAGGTGCATGCGTACAACATTCTGCGATAAGCACACGTGATTCGGCTGTTAGTGAATCAATTGCTTTCGCACCTTCTACATAATAAGGCAAATCCCCTTTATATGCCGCAAACAGTACAGAAAATGAAGTCAACATACTTTCCTCAGGTTTATTTTCATATACTTCCTGAAACACCTGAGAATCTGTAATAATAAGCTTTGGTGGCTTCAATTCCTGAATCAGAGCCTTCTTCATTTTCTCTGGCGTTACAGAAATGACAATGCATTTCTTATCTAAAAGTTCACGGATTACCTGCACCTGAGGCAAAATCAATCTCCCCTTTGGCGCATTTGCATCCTGTGGCATTACCAGCATAACGGTATCGTCTTCTTCCACTAAATCCCCTGTGATAAATGGGAGTTCAAAGCCTTCTGGCATATTACGAACCAGTGCCTCTTTTACCACTTCCATCTCTTCTCCCGTTTTCGCATCAACAAAAACAGGCAACTCATTTGCAAACATACGTATTTGCTCCGTCAAATGATAGGAAGCCTCACGAAATAATTTCACATCTTCATCCGTATCTGGCTCTTCAAACGTATTAATCACTATCACAACTGGAATATTCTTCTCTTTAAAGTAGAGATACCACTCCTTTTCTGGTAGTTCTAGAAAAGCATCTTCAGTTCCGCTTTTCTTCATGTTTTTATACTGAGTTTCATACTCTTTCATCGAAATCACAAGAAGTGCCATATCACACTTTTCTGCCGCTTGACAAGTACGCTCCATTCGCGCTTCTCCTAGTTTCGTATCATCGTCAAAACCTGCTGTGTCAATAAATACACATGGCCCAAGTGGTGCAATTTCCATAGCCTTGGTCACCACATCGGTTGTCGTACCTGCTACATCCGATACAATCGAAATATCCTGTCCTGTGAATGCATTCAAGAACGATGATTTACCGCTATTCACTTTTCCAAAAATACCGATGTGCAAGCGATTTGCACTTGGCGTAGCATTCAGACTCATTTTGTATTCCTCTTTAGAAACGGAAATCTCTCTTTCCGTCCGCAATATTATGTATATACTCAGTCGCTGTAGCTTTTACCTTTGGATTTGGAATTTTCTCCAACTCTTCTTCAATAAGCTTGCCACCGATTTCTTTCGTTTCTGGACTCGCATAGTCCTCTAGGTATTCTTTCAATGTCATCAATGCATTTGGATGACAACAGTTAAGAATCTGCATATTTTTACATAGGGCCATAAATCTGTCCCCAGTTCTTCCCTCTCTATAACAAGCAGTACAAAAACTTGGAATATGTCCCATCTTAATCAGCCAATTTACAACCTCATCCAAGGTTCGATTATCACTGACATCAAACTGTTCTGTGGTCACATCTTCTGCTTCTGGTTCCGCGTAACCACCTACACTGGTACGAGAAGCACCACTAAGCTGTGACACGCCAAGTGGTAATACCTTTTCACGTACTGCCTGTGACTCACGGGTAGAAATAATCATCCCTGTATATGGCACTGAAATACGAATCAATGCACAAATTTTTGCGAAGATATCATCATCAATACCATTATCAAAAGCATCTGGATCAATATCATCGGCTTTTTTAAGTCTAGGCACACTAATTGTATGTGGTCCTACTCCATATACTGCCTCTAAATGCTCTGCGTGCATAAGAAGTCCAGCAAACTCATAACGATATAATTCCAAACCAAACAATACCCCAAGACCTACGTCGTCAATGCCACCTTGCATTGCTCTATCCATGGCTTCTGTATGATAAGCATAGTCGTGTTTAGGTCCTGTTGGATGAAGTTCTTCATAACTCTTTTTGTTATAAGTTTCCTGAAACAAAATATATGTACCAATACCTGCATCATGCAGTTTACGATAGTTTTCTACTGTAGTAGCTGCAATATTTACATTTACTCGACGAATTGCTCCATTCTTGTGCTTAATATTGTAAATCGTATCAATACATTCCAAAATATATTCGATTGGATTATTAACTGGGTCTTCGCCTGCCTCAATTGCGAGACGCTTGTGCCCCATATCTTGCAACGCAATTACTTCTTTTGCTACTTCTTCTTGCGTAAGTTTCTTTCTCGCAATGTGCTTGTTCTTCAAATGATAAGGACAGTACACACAGCCATTTACACAGTAATTGGACAAATAAAGGGGGGCAAACATAACGATACGATTACCATAATAATCCTCTTTAATCTGCTTTGCCAAATCATACATTTCCTGAATCTTTTCTGGCCTATCACAAGCCAACAACACAGATGCCTCTCTATGATTTAAGCCTTTACGTTCTCTTGCTTTATTTATAATTTCGTCGATGAGAGCCACATTGTCTTTATTTGCATCTGCATACGCCAATGTGTCCAAAATTTCTTCATCTGAAATAAATTCTTCTGCTTTTAAAGATTTTACATCATACATTTCTAACTACTCTTTTCTAATAAAACTTCATTTTATCCAAAAATACTTTCTTATTCTACAACAAAATCGCCCCTATCGCAAACTAAATCGTATCCAATTTGTTTCATACGAAGCGTTAAATTTGCATCGCCTTCTGCTGCTTCAGCTCCTGTGCAGGCCTTGTTGTCATAAAGTTTATACTTCTCACGTACATCTGTTGGAGATAAATTTGGCATCACCACATTTGCTCCCGCCAAAATTCCAAGTTCTCGCCCCTTCTCATGTATCGTTCCAAGTGCAGTTGTTGCAGGAAGCAATACACGCGGATGAATCAACCGGATAATTGCCAAAAGACGCAATGTCATCCCCAATGTACCCGCTTCCTTCTCTGCGAAAGGTGTCTCCTTCTGTGGAATAAATGGCCCAATTCCAACCATATGTGGCTTTAGTTCTTTGACAAACTGTAAATCTTCATACAAAGTTTCTATTGTCTGATATGGTGAACCTACCATAAATCCACAGCCCACCTGATAACCTATATCCTTCAAGTCATAAAGACATTGTTTTCTATTTCTTAAGTTCAATTCTGCTGGATGAAGTTTCGCATAATGCTCTTCATTCGCAGTTTCATGGCGAAGTAAATATCTGTCTACACCCGCGTCAAAATACTTCTGGTAACTTTCTTTAGATTTTTCTCCAATCGATAAAGTAATCGCACAGTCTGGATATTTTTTTCGGATATCACTTACGATTTCACAGACCTGCTTATCTGTATAATAGGCGTCTTCTCCTCCTTGCAATACAAAAGTACGATAGCCTAATGCATAGCCCTTTTCACAACACGCAAGAATTGTCTCTTTATCAAGTCGATAACGTTCTGCACATGTATTACCTCTACGGATACCACAATAATAACAGTCATTTTTGCAGTAATTAGTAAATTCGATAAGACCTCGTTTCAAGACTCGTTTTCCATAAACTTCGTCGGCTACTTCACGTGCCTGGGCATAGAGATACTGCACATCCGTTTCGCTTGCCTTTTCATCTAAGCACACGCGTAGCTCTTCTATATCAATATTCTGTTTTGTTCTAATTTTTTTTACAGTCTCTTGATATTTCATACAAATACAACCTCTATCTATATAGAAAAGTCAGGGGAACCAAAGTTCCCCTGATAACCTCATCTTATTTATTAAGAAATCTTAATCATTAAATCCAACTCTTCCATTGTAGTGCGTATGTAAGAGTCTGTGCGCTTTATGAGAATTTGGTTTTCCAAGGAATTCATCATAAAGTTTCTTAATCTGTGGATTGTTGTGAGACTGGCGAAGTACCTGTCTTTCATCCTCGCTGTAAAGAGCCTGTGCTCTCTTTTCCTTGTATGTATCCATGATATCATCATCTTCGTTTGGTAAGAAGCAACTTCTTACGTATGGCTGTCCACCACCAGCGATACATCCGCCAGGACATCCCATGATTTCGATAAAGTGATATTTTGATTTACCTTCACGGATATCATCAAGAAGAACTTTTGCATTCTTCATTCCATGAGCGATAGCTACGTTTACTACTGTTCCGTTGATATCAAGTGAGGCTTCACGGATTCCTTCAAAACCACGAACCTGTTCAAATTTGATTGCTTCGTGTTCCTGTCCTGTAAGTACGAAGTATACTGTACGAAGGGCAGCTTCCATAACACCACCTGTTACACCGAAAATAACACCTGCACCTGTGTATTCACCCATGAGATCCTGATCGAATTCTTCATCAGGAAGACGATTGAACATGATACCAGCTCGCTTAATCATACGAGCAAGTTCACGAGTTGTGAGAACAGCATCTACATCCTTAATACCTTCTACCTGCATCTGTTCACGTTCTTTTTCATCTTTTTTAGCAGTACATGGCATGATAGATACGACAAAAATATCTTTTGGATCTAAATCATTCTTTTCTGCATAATAAGATTTGATAATCGCACCCTGCATCTGGTGTGGTGATTTACAAGTTGAAAGATGATCTAATAAATCACTGTAATTGTATTCTGCATAGTTTACCCATCCTGGAGAACATGAAGTAATCATTGGTAATACTCCACCGCCTTGGATTCTAGAAAGAAGTTCTGTGCCTTCTTCCATAATAGTAAGGTCTGCAGCAAAGTTGGTATCATATACTTTGTGGAAACCAAGACGTTTCAAAGCTGCTACCATCTTGCCTGTTACTGGTGTACCTACTGGCATGCCAAACTCTTCTCCAAGAGCCGCACGAACTGCAGGAGCTGTCTGAACAACTACATGTTTACCAGCCTTGAAAGCAGCGTCTACTTTTCCAATTTCTGATTTTTCCATTAAAGCACCAGTTGGACAAACACTTACACACTGGCCGCAAAGGATACATGGTGAATTTGCAAAAGAACGGTCTTCTGCTGGTCCAACGATAGTCTTAAATCCACGATTCTGGAAACCAAGAATACCAAGACCGTGTGCGTTTTCACAACGAGCTACACAACGTCCACAAAGGATACATTTTGAAGTATCACGGATAATGGATGGTGTAAGTTCATCCAATGTAGTAGGTGTTTTTACACCCTGATATTTCCCTTCACGAGCACCTGTTACTGATGCTACGTATAAAAGTTCACACTGACCATTCTTGTCACACTGCTGACAATTCTGGTTGTGATTTGATAATAATAATTCTACAGATGCACGACGTGCTTCTGTCGCTTTTGCACTGGAAATACGAATGTCCATACCTTCACTAACAGGATTTACACAAGAAGCTACTAGACCTCTCGCACCAGCTACTTCTACTAAACATACACGGCAAGAACCATTGGAACATTCGCCATGATTAAATGCACATAATGATGGAATCTCGTATCCACATGCTTTTGCAGCTTCAAGGATAGTCATACCCTCTTCTACCTGATAGGAGACACCTTCAATTTTAATATTAATTTTTGCCATTTGATTGTCCTCCCATTATTGTTTCTCAATTGCAGAGAATTTACATGTTTCAATACAAGCACCACACTTAAGACACTTAGCTGCGTCAATCTGGAAGGAAGCAAGTTTCTTACCAGGTGCTGTGTAGTCTGTACGCTGGATTGCATCTGCAGGACACATCTTAGCACACATACCACAACCGAAACAGTTGTCCTGAACAATCGTGTAACGCATAAGGTTCTTACAAATTTTAGCAGGACACTTCTTGTCTACGATATGAGCAATATATTCATCTCTAAAGTTTCTAAGAGTAGACATAATAGGATTTGCTGCAGTCTGACCAAGTGCACATAATGAGTTGGCTTGTACTGCTTGTCCTAATTCTTCTAACTCTTCTAAATCCTGCATTGTACCATTACCTTCTGTAATACGAGTAAGGATTTCAAGCATTCTCTTTGTACCGATACGACAAGGAGAACATTTACCACAGGATTCATCACAAATGAATTCCATGTAGAATTTTGCAACATCAACCATACAGTTGTCTTCATCCATAACAATGGCACCACCAGAACCCATCATGGAACCTTTTGCTACCAAATTATCAAAGTCGATTGGTTCGTCCAAGTGAGCTGCTGTTAAACAGCCTCCTGAAGGGCCACCGGTCTGAATAGCCTTGAATTCTTTATCATCTGGAATACCGCCACCAATATCATAAATCAGTTCACGAAGTGTAGTTCCCATAGGTACTTCTACAAGACCTACGTTGTTTACTTTACCACCTAAAGCAAACACTTTAGTTCCTTTAGAATTTTCAGTACCGCAAGCTGCGAATTCACCCGCACCTTCACGCAAAATGTAAGGAACACAAGCAAGTGTTTCTACGTTGTTTACGATAGTTGGTTTGCCCCAAAGACCTTTCACTGCTGGGAAAGGTGGACGTGGGCGTGGCATACCTCTCTTACCTTCGATAGAGTTAAGAAGAGCTGTTTCTTCACCACATACGAATGCACCTGCACCCAAACGGATGTTAGCCTGGAAACTAAATCCCGAGCCCATGATATTTTCACCTAAAATACCTGCTTCGTTCATCTGCTCAATCGCATTGCGCAAACGATTTACAGCAATAGGATATTCTGCACGTACATAGAAGTAACCTTCCGATGCACCAATTGCATAACCTGCAATCATCATACCTTCAATAACGGCAAATGGATTACCTTCAAGGATAGAACGATCCATGAATGCGCCTGGGTCACCTTCGTCACCGTTACATACTACATATTTCTGGTCTGCTTCTGTTGCATAAGCGAAAGACCATTTACGACCAGCAGGGAATCCACCGCCGCCTCGGCCACGAAGACCAGAAGCAAGAATTTCATCTAAAACTTCCTGCTGTGTCATAGATAATGCACGTTTTAAACCAGAGAAAGCACCTTTACCCATAGCTTCTTCGATGTTTTCTGGATTAATAACACCACAGCCATGAAGAGCAATTCTCTTCTGTTTTTTATAGAAATTGATGTCTTCCTGTTTTACTACCTTTTCCTGGGTAGCTGGGTCAACATAAAGAAGGCGTTCTACAATTTCACCACCGATAATATCTTTTTCGAAAATTTCTTCTACATCTTCAATCTGAACAAGACGATATAAAGTATCTTCTGGATAAATCTTAACGAATGGTCCCTGAGAACAGAAACCGAAACATCCTACGATGTTAACAGTTACCTTATCATTCATGTTCTTTTCATCAATCATCTGCTGGAATTTGTCTTTGATTTCCAAAGAATTTGATGAAATACATCCTGTACCACCACATAATAAAATGGCACGTTTGCCGTTTGAACCATCAAGTTTGCTATTTAATGCTTCTTCGCAGGCACAAATTTTGGTACTTAATTCATCAAAGTTTTTCATTAGTTTGCACCTCCTAAAGCACGATATTCTTCTACGATTGGTTCAACCATATCAACTGTGAGTTTTGGATAAACCTTTCCGTTAATAGTAACTGCTGGTGCAATACCACAGGCACCGATACAACGCAATGCATCAATAGTAAATAATCCGTCTTCTGAAGTTTCTCCAGGTCCGATACCGATAAGTTCTGAAAACTTATCAATAATCTGTTGTGCACCTTTAACATAACACGCTGTACCTAAGCAACATCCAATAACATATTTTCCCTTTGGTTCCAAAGAGAAGAATGAATAGAATGTAACTACTCCATAAATTTCAGCTACAGAAATTCCTGTTTTTTCTGAAACAAGCTGCTGTACATCCAATGGAATATAACCATATTCATTCTGAATATCACTTAAAATCATCATAAGCGGAGTTTTTTCGTTTGCGTATCTGTCACAGATTTCGCAAATCTTCTGCACTCCGGCTTCACTAATATGTTCCATTTCTTTCCTCCTAAATATGTATCCCTTATGTATAATCAAAACCAAAATTATGGTCTTAAACTCATACCGCCTTCTAAAGTGATTGTTTCACCTGTCATAAATTTAAATGATGGTGATGATAACGATACACAAACCTCGCCAATTTCTGTTTCTGGATCACCAAAACGTTTCATTGGTGGCATAGGCCAATTCTTCTTAAAACTTTCTGGGTAAGCCTTCGCGTATTTTTCCATCTGTGCAGTCCAAGCAAGAGGACAAATAGCATTTACCGTAATACCATCTTCTGCCCATTCTGTTGCAGCAACACGAGTAAGTGCACGAATACCTTCCTTTGCAGCACCGTTTGCAGCCTGCCCAAGACCACCAGACATACCCGCACTAGATGCAAAATTAATAACAGTACCTTTTGAAGCTGTTAAATATGGATAGCAAGCTTTCATATAATAGAATGCTGCATATAAACCTGAATAAATAGCTAAATCAAACTGTTCTGTTGTGTTAAATGCAAGTGGAACACCTGCTTCTGAAGCCTGGGCACAGTTGATTAATACATCAACTCCACCAAAAGTTTCTACTGCCTGTTTCACTACATCTTCAACAATTGCTTCACTATCTACTTCTTTCTGAATGTTTGCCGTGATTGCCAAAACTTTTATTCCGTAAAGTCTTTCAAGTTCCTCTTTTGCATCAAGAAGTTTCTGCTCTGTACGACCTGTAAGAACCAGATTACAACCTTCTTTTGCATATGCTGTTGCAATACCATAACCGATAGAACCACAACTACCGTCTTTTAAAACGGTTCTACCACCACCGGTAATGATAGCTGTCTTACCTTTTAAATGACCCATAATACATCCTCCTTTTTTGATACCTAAAAATAGCCACAATCCGCTAATTTATAATTTTATGCAATTATATCATTAGATAGAAAAAAAAGAAACAAAAAAAGAGGATAAAGTGCCCAATTTTCGTGTATTTTCGGACATTTTAGCCTCTTTATAAACTATAATTGAATTTAATATAAGCAGCACTAATATTTTTATGCCTGAACTAATAAATATGCAAAATATACTGCATAGCAAACTAACATAACGATACCCCATGGACGATTAAGTTCACGTTTTCTGATAGTTGCTACCCAAAGAAGCACACCTGCAAGTACTGCAATAACACCATCAAACAAGAATGATGACTGGTAAGGAATTGGTGTGATAAGAGCACTTGTTCCTAAAGCTACGATTGGATGTAAGTTTCTCTAAAATACGCTCCATTCGGTCTCCCGCTACGTTCTCTAATCCATCGCTCATCATCTGTATTCCATAAAGGATATGCTTAAATTAATATCATTTTGAACAAAAAGAAGAGGCACTTATTAGTGCCGCTTCTTTAGAAATATAATTTTTATATTTAAATTGTTTTTCTAGATTTTAAACCATAAGCAACCACACCACAACCAACTACAAATAGCATCAGCCAATTCATGATAGATGCATCATCTCCTGTTACAGGTGCTTTTGCTACATCTTTATATACCAAAGCATAGGTTGAAAAATGGTCTGTTTCAAATGTTAAAAACTTCGTTTCTGGATCAAATTCTGTCTCTAACATATCTACCTCTTCATTGTGAATACGAATAATGCCATACTCACGGTTTTTACTTGTGTCTTTTATAAGAAGTTCATCCGGAACTGTAAGCTGAAGCTTAATCTTTCCATTTAAATCGGAAACCTTCACTGCACTATTATCCCCTACTTGCTTCAGAAGGTTAATATCAAGATACATTCCAACTTTCTGGTCCTTCGTCTCTTTTATCTTATTTTCTACTTTTTCCTTATCTTCCACTGATACAGTATCAGAAATATCTTTTACTTCCAATGTAATCACAACATCTGCACCAGCCGCAATTAATGATTTTTCTTCTTCTGTAAATGGAACTTTTTCTATTATAGTGGCAGCATCCTCTCCAAGTTTAGAATCTGCCGCATTGTCTTTTGGTGAAACGATTTCTACATCTACACTTTCATTACTTATAGAACCTTCTGCAATGGTGTAAATACTAAAGTGGTCCGTCTCAAAAACAGCATTGCCTTCTTTATCCACATCTACTTTATATTTTACAACCTTGTCATTTTCATCTACATAGTAAGCAACTAAGTTCTTTTTAGCCAACTCCTCTGATACTGGAATTTTAACTTCGAATTTTCCACTTTCTAATTTAGTAATATTTTTCTGCAAAGAATTTGAATACAAATTAATATCATATGTTTCATTCACATCAACATCTATTAACTTAATAACTTTATTGTATTCTGTTCCGCTAGTTAATTTTTCCGAATTAATCGTAGTATCCAATGGAATTTCTGATGAAGTAGAACTTATTTCGATATTATTCTTTATATCTGCAGTTGCATAAGTAGGCGTAATCATCTTCGAACTGTCTTTCTTAATGACTATATTATAGGTTTTTGAAACATTTCCTTCCGTTACCGTAATTAAAAATGTATCATCATCTTCCTTAACACCTTCAATTCCCATAACCTCTGCGCCAAAGTCCTGGTAAGCAGGCATCCACCCCATTGCCCACTCATCCTTAGTTAAATTAGGCTCATATGGCTCCCAAATCGGTCTAGAAAGTTCATAACTTGCATCGATATATGCGGTTTTAGCATTTCCTGCATAAGAAACCTTCACACCATTTCCAGCACCTAAATACTCATCTATACGCTTCTGTGCGGCAGCAATAAGTGCTTCTTTCGTATCACCAGTATTATCTGGAACATAGATAACATGTTCTGCATGTGCGCCTAACCAACCATTTACGTAATAAGCAGACCCGTCATATGTAATCGCGGCCATACCAATACGATCCGTTACAAATGCTTCGTCTGAACCACAACCTTCGTCCACCGATAACTGCACATTATAATTATTTAGATACGCTTTTAATTCACCAGAATATCCAGCCAAGTTATTAATATCATCGCTGTTAACGGTATTCTTCCAGTAATTAATCAACTCCATATCTTCTACAACAAAGTACTCAATATCTTCTGGGAAATTATCAACAAGCGGCTGTAATTTTTTCTGTACATCTGTATCATAAATGTATTTAATATCTACTGTATGAACCTCATTGCCTACCAACAAATCTCCAGACATGTAATCATCTGATAGATAATCTACATACACCCCATCTTCCATCTGTTTTGTATAAAGCGCCTGATACATAGTACCAAAGTAGTCATGATTAGTCGGCACAATAGAATTTACTTCAAACTGACCTTCTTCATTCAGATATTTTTTAAAAGCATCACTCTGTTTGGTAATTCGATCCAACTGAATAATATGGACCTCTGCTTCCGAAGAGTTATTTTTTGACATTTTGATCGTAGCTTCTGTAAAATCCTCATTAATTAATGGTCTATAATTTGCCGCCATAACATCATCACAATATTGTAAAATTTCGAAATTATACTCATCATTTGAAAGATTGCTTATATATGAATTAACCCGATCCACTGAGATGTTTTTGCTAGTCGTTGGAAGAATAATCTTTCCATTTGTCAAAAAACTAGCAAATGTTTCACTAATCGATTCCTCGAAAACCACCTCAACTTCATGAGATTCTAGTGGCGTTCCATCTGCCAAATTAATTCTTGAAAGTGTACAAGTATTGGTTGCTTCATTATAAGTGTTCAAATCCATATTAAAATAATACTCTCCAAACACATCGAAATTCCCTGTACCATTAACATATTCTCTTACAAGGAATTCTTCGTCTGCTACACTCGCAGTAAACGTTACTTCTAATTTCCCCTCAGCGTTCAAATACTCCGCAAATTCATGACTCATTTCTGTTTGCTCAGCAAAAGTAGTCACAGGCAACATCGTAAACAACATCATGATAACTAACAAAAATGACATCACTCTTTTCCTCATATAAAACTCCCCCCTTTATTATTTCTTTATCCTAAAATATTAATAACTTCAATCAACGATTCCACCACCGCATAGGCTCGTCCTCTTGTTTCTTCATCCGGCTGATCTTGATCTGGCACCATGACAGGAATACATCCAGCACGGTAAGCCGCTAAAAGTCCAGTTGGTGAGTCCTCTAACACTAGACATTCTTCTGGTTTGAATCCCAATTTATTTGCAGCATAGATGTAAATATCCGGAGCTGGCTTTCCATGCTCTACCATATGCCCACTTACTAATTCATCGAAAGCATCAACCAAGCCTACCTGTGACAAATACTCTTTCGTTCTATCCAATGGAGAAGACGTTGCAATAGAAGTTTTAATTCCCCTTTCCTTTAGAAAATCTAACAGTTCATGAATACCTGGTTTTAGCTCTACGCCATTCTCTTCGATATAAGCACTCATCAGCTCAATACGTTTATTTCGCACTTGCTGATAGTCCACCTCTTCTCCTAAATACTCTTTAAGTCGTTTTTCCCCTATCTCTCGACTAAGACTTCTCATTCCCAGTGCCATTTCATGCGTCATCTGATATCCCAAAGACTGTGCTGCTTCTTTCCAAAATCTAGTATACAATTTTTCCGTATCTAAGATGACGCCGTCCATATCAAAGAGAACACCTTTTACATGTATCTTTTGCATTTTATCTATCCCACTTATCACATAATGAATTAATTTGGTCTGCAAACTTCGCTAAATCCTTGTTTGCCATACCTTCACATTTCTGAATAACAGCCGCCAGACGTTCTCCCGCTGCAATAAGACGAGCAAATACGCCCTGGGCTTTAGACTGTTTCTTCTTAACCGCAAGTTTATGTGTGCCCTGCTGGATACACATACCTGTTTCTAAATCATAGATATCTCCGCTATATGGAGCCACTGCATCGATTCCAGTTTCTTTTCTTACTAATTCTGAGAAATAAACTGCAGATTCTTCATCACCGTGTACCACAAATACCTTTGTTGGGGTATCTCCAAATGCTTTTACCCATTCCAAAAGATGTGGCTGGTCTGCATGGCCACTGATACCTGGTAAGTTTACTATTTTTGCTCGAACTTCTACTTCTTCACCAAACAGTTTTACCTTTTCAGCTCCACCCAAAAGTGCATTTCCTAAGGTTCCCGGAACCTGATAACCTACAAACATGATTGTAGAATCCGAACGCCACAAGTTATGTTTTAAATGATGGCGAATTCGTCCCGCTTCACACATACCAGATGCAGAAATGATTACTTTTGGATTAGGGTTAAAGTTAATCATCTTAGATTCGTCACTGGTTACAGATACATTTAATCCAGGGAATTTGATTGGATTAATTCCCTGATTTACAAGTGACAATGCTTCATCATCAAAGCAATCTGCCACATTTTTATGGAACACGTTCGTCGCTTCTACAGAAAGCGGACTATCTACCACCGCTTCAAAATTTGGAAACTCTGGAAGCAGCACTTCTGCCTTAATTCTTCGCAGGAAATATAACATTTCCTGAGTTCTACCTACCGAAAATGCTGGAATAACTAAATTTCCACCTCTGGTAAAAGTATCTTTCATAACTGCAGCAAGTTCTACTGCATAGTCAACTGGTTTATCATGCACTCGACATCCATACGTAGATTCCATGATTACATAATCTGCTTCTGAAATAAACTCTGGATTGCGAATCAAAGGTCTATTCGTATTTCCTATATCACCTGAGAATACTAATTTTTTGCTTACTCCATCTTCCTTAATCCAAATCTCAATTGAAGATGAACCTAAAAGATGTCCCGCATCAACAAAACGAATCGAAAGATTTTCTTCGACATCTACCTTGCTATGATACTCACATGGAATAAAATGGGTGATAACACCATTTGCATCATTCATATCATAGAGCGGAAGCACTTCTGGTTTACCTGCACGGCGATTCTTTCTGTTTTTCCATTCTGCTTCAAATTCTTGAATATGTGCAGAATCTCGAAGCATGATATTACATAACTCACAAGTAGCCTTGGTCGCAAAAATCTGACCGCGGAAACCATTCTTATATAATAATGGTAATAGACCAGAGTGATCAATGTGTGCATGTGTTATAAACACATAATCTATTATGGCTGGATTGACAGGTATCTCCTGATTTTCATACAGATCTGCTCCTTGCTCCATACCACAGTCTACAAGGAAATGGGTATCATTAAAACTAACATAGTGACAACTTCCAGTTACCTCTCGCGCTGCTCCCAAGAATTCAATAATCATAGGTTCATCTCCTTTTCAAGTCGTATACAAACTGTCATAATACACTATCACATGTACATTTATGTATATTATACCACCATATGTCCTATGCTTCCATAATTTTCTGAAAATTTAACAGATATTTCTAAATTATCTTTTTATTCAAACATTGTTTTATCATCAAGATTCTATACGCTGTATTTCACGACGCAACCGAAGCATAATTTTTTTCTCTAATCTAGATATGTAAGATTGAGAAATGCCCAACAAATCCGCGACTTCCTTTTGTGTCATTTCCTTATCGTTCTTTTGATTATAACCATATCGAAGTTCTATAATTTCACGTTCTCTATCCGATAGTTTTTCCATCGCCTTGCGTAACATCCCTATTTCTGCTTCTGTTTCCAAATCCTTATATATTACATCCTCTTCTGTCCCTAGAATATCTGACAAAAGAAGTTCATTTCCATCCCAGTCAACATTCAGCGGCTCATCAAAGGAAACCTCCAATTTTAATTTGTTAGTTCTTCGAAGATGCATAAGGATTTCATTTTCTATACATCTAGATGCGTATGTAGCTAGTTTTATGTTTTTTTCAGGATTAAAAGTATGAATTCCCTTTATTAAGCCAATTGTCCCAATGGAAATCAAATCTTCCACCCCTACACCAGTATTTTCAAACTTTCGCGCTAAATAAACTACTAACCTTAGGTTATGAGAAATCAGTTTTTTACGTGCATCTTCTCCCCTTTCCGTATTAAGTTCTTGTAAACACTTTCTTTCCTCATCTGCACTTAGGGGAGGTGGTAAAACTTCAGAACCGCCTATATAAAGAACGGTATCTATATGCTCTTCACCTTTTATTAGTTCTTTTATC
>JAZURS010000007.1:0-24828 GCA_045606325.1 Agathobacter sp. | reverse complement strand
TAAGAAAATAGCATGTTAAAAGTAAGTAGTTATGTTTCAACATGCTTAAAAATTTGTTCAGGCTAAAAATCGACATGTTTATTATTACTTTTTGATTTCAACTTGTCCATTTGCCAAAAGATAAAGAGAAAAGCTAGCTCGCGTTACGGTGCTTTGCACCTTTCCGTCGCCAAATGGCGACTATTCCGCTCGCTGCTTGTCTTATTGCCAAGTACGTCCAACAAAAAAGTCATGGAATCGTAAGCAAGCTTACTTCCATGACTTTTTCATTGTCCTACTTTTCTCTTTATCTTAACTAAATCGTTATTATAAACTGTAAGGATCAGCTTTATATTTTTCGATAATTGTCTGGCATCTGTCATATGGGTTTAATAAATCGCTGATAGAAGCATCATGATTTAATGTATCGATGATGTAAGCGATGTATTTACTCATATCGCAGTTGATATAGTATTCTCTAGAGAGTAATTCTGGAGTCTGGTAAGTTAAGTTTGTTGTTACCACACGGTAGATTAAGCCTTCTTCATAAGCCTTGTCAAAAGAAGCAAGACCGTTTGTGAAAAGACCGAATGTAGAGCAAACGAAGATACGATTTGCATTACGTTTCTTTAATTCTTTTGCTGTATCAATCATACTTTCACCAGAAGAAATCATATCGTCTAAGATGATTACGTCTTTGCCTTTTAAATCCTGTCCTAAGAATTCATGAGCAACGATAGGGTTACGTCCGTCTACGATCTTTGTATAGTCACGACGTTTGTAGAACATACCCATATCTACACCAAGGATGTTTGCTAAGTAAATAGCACGGCTAGTTGCACCTTCGTCTGGTGAGATAACCATCAAGTGTTCTGGATCAATCTGTAAATCTTTTACATTTTTGAAGATGCCTTTGATGAACTGGTAAACTGGACGTACAGATTCAAAACCACCACGAAGTGGAATCGCATTCTGTACACGAGGGTCATGTGCATCAAATGTAATAATGTTATCTACGCCCATTTCTACTAATTCCTGAAGTGCTAATGCACAGTCAAGAGATTCACGAGATGAACGTTTATGCTGGCGGATTTCATAAAGGAAAGGCATGATAACAGTGATTCTTCTTGCTTTTCCGCCACAAGCTGCAATAATACGTTTTAAATCAGCGTAGTGATCATCTGGAGACATGTGGTTTTCATGTCCACAAAGTTTGTAAGTTAAGCTCCAGTTTGTTACGTCTACTAAAATGTATAAATCAAGACCACGAATAGATTTGTTGATTACACATTTTGCTTCGCCGGAACCGAAACGAGGAGTAGATACAGGGATGATATAGCTATCTTTGTGATAATCTTTGAATGCTGCATCATGCTGATGTTCATGTTCGCGGTGTTCTCTCCAAGTGGTAAGGTATTTGTCTACTTTTTCGCCCATTTCTGTGCAACTTTTAGTAGGAATAAGTCCTACGATACCATTTGGAATAGTTTCTAAAATTCTTTCTTCGTTTGGCATGGTGTCCTCCGTAAAAATTGTTTATAAATTAGCTTATACTGAATGTATAAGTAACTACCAAAGATTAACGCAACTTTTTCTGAATGCGAATATCATCACCAAATAATTTGATGAGCGTATAGTTGCTTGAGATTCGAGACCAGGTACGTTCTGAATACATATCAATCATCTGATTTAGATTCAGGTTCGTCGAAATAATAGTAGATTTTTGACGAAGCAGACGTTCATTTACACACAGGAATAACTGTGATGTAGTAAATGAATTTGCAAATTCTGTTCCTAAATCATCAATGATTAAAAGGTCGCAATCAAAAATATTCTGATGTGCAGCGATAGCATCAGCATCGCGGTCAAACACACCTTTGCTCAATATATCAAATAATTGGAAGGCTGTAAAGTAAATTACAGAATTGCCTTTTTCCAATAATTCTTTTGCTACGCAATTGGAAAGGAAGGTCTTTCCAACGCCAGTATTACCGTAAAAGAAGAGATTCTTTGGCTTGTTGTCAAAGTCTTCAATAAAATGTTTACATTCGTCTACGGCGCGTTTTGCGGTGTCCAGAGAGGACAATCCTGTAGTAGGATTTATCTCCTCGTCTGAATAGTATTCGTAAGTAAAGTGATTAAAATTCTCTCGTTCTAAAATATTTTTTATATTTGACTGAGAATAAACCACATTGATGACTTCCTGTTTAAAGCAATGGCATTTTTCACCATTTACGTAGCCAGTATCCTTGCAATCACTACAAGTATATACCGGTTCAAAATAGTCATGAGGAAAACCATTCATATCTAATAAAGCGGTTTTCTCCTGACGTAAAGCTTCTATTTGGTTTTTGATAAGAACATACCCTTCGTTGTCATCCGTCAGTTTTCTGCGAGTTGCTTCGACAGATAAGGATGCAATCTGAGCATTTATAGATTTAAGCTGTGGTACCTTTGCGTAAACCAGATCCAAGCGTTCCTGTGTAAGGTAGCGGTTCTGAAGTTGTCTACTCTGATATCCACGCATGATTTCATCATACTGTGCGTTTGAAAGTGCCATAGGTTCCTCCGAAAACTACTGTGCTGTTGAAGTAAGTAGCATTTTTTCGAGTTTATCAAAATCGTAGGTGCGCTGCTCAAAGTTATTAAACTTATTGCGCTTTGCACTTGTTGTCTGTGTTGGGGCAGTAGAACGTTTTGTCTTATTAAACGTTACATCCAGTGCTTCAATATCCTTTAAAGTATGTACATTCTGATTATGCCAGTTAGTTAAAATAGTATCAGCATATTCAAAACTTGGTTTTTGGGTTGCAGAGATAGTGCGTCTGCAAGCTTCCTGAATGATTTCGATATCGAAAGCAAATTCCTTAGACCATTTATTTACAAAGGTCATTTCAGAATCAGCAAGATTTCTACCACTGATACCAAAGGATTTCATAATGCTATAGTAAGCTTTTGAACGGATAGCTGCATGCTCTTTTGCTTTTTCAACAGAATCAATTCCATTTTCAGCCCAGCCAAGTGCCACCTTGTCCATATAACGAAGACTTGAATGTCCAGTAGTAATGCAATATTCTACCAAGTATTCAATCAATTCTCTGGAGAATTTCAAACCATCATACCAGAAAAATACGGTATTCATTTCCGTAGAATTTAATGGATGTTTCAAATAAGTTTCGATAATGAACAAAAGCTCTGATATTTCATCGTTTGTGGTAAATGCTTTCACTTCATCAGGAGTATATTCGCGTTTCTTGCTGGCTGTAGCAGCAGCAGCTTTCTTTGTGCGTGCTGGTTTTACTTCTTCCATTACAGGTGGTTCAGCAGGAGCCGAAGCAATCTCCTGGACTGGAGCAGCAGTATGCTGTACGCCACCAGTTAAGTCTTTAAAGCATAGACCAATAAGCTGGTTTCTGCTATTTAACTCAAGGCTTAATACGCCTACCTTTTCCCAATATTTTAATGCACGAAGAATGTCTTTTTCAGTATAGTTGAAATGATCTGCAATAGCAGAAATCGAGCAGTCAGATGACGCAGAAGATCCCATGCAACGCAAAAGGAACAAATATACTTTTACAAATTCTCCGTTGGCATCAGCCATATATTTATCGATAAACACACGTGGTACACTAATGTGATTGTGTGGGTAATCGCTTTTTAACTGAATCATTGACATAAAATAAACCCTCTTTCCAAAACAATGCTTATACTGTGAGATACTTCATAAGCCTGTGAGAAATTATAGCACAAGAAAATGGGAAATGGAAGAGCAAAAAACTCCACAAACCCAGCAAAATCAAGGGTTTGCGGAATTGTGGATAAGTGGATAACTCATACTAAAAGCCCAATTTTCAAGGGGTTTAACAGGGTAAAAAAATCCACATTAAAGTGGGATAATTCTCCCCATTTTAATGTGGATAAAGTGGACAACTATTTGCCTAATATTGATTCGCCGATTTCTACGACGTTTCCAGCACCCATAGTTATCAACAGGTCGCCGTTCATACAATTTTTTAATAAAAATTTTTCAATTTCCTCAAATGATGGGAAATAATAGCATTCTGTCCCTTTTTCTTTTACCAAAGCAAGTAAATCTTTTGAGGAAATTCCAATGGTATTCTTTTCGCGAGCTGCATAAATATCGGCGAGTACTAAAACGTCTGCCTGAGATAATACATCTGCGAACTCATTTAAGAAGGCTTTTGTTCTTGTATAGGTATGAGGCTGGAATACAAGTACAAGACGTTTATGAGCATAGTTTGCTGCAGCATCCAAGGTAGCCTGAATTTCAGTTGGGTGATGAGCATAGTCGTCAATTACGGTAATGCCATTAATTTCGCCTTTATACTGGAAGCGACGGTTTGCGCCACCAAATTTACGTAAGCCAACCAATACTTCTTCCTGAGGAAGTTCCATAAGGTGTGCCAATGCGATAGTAGCCAAGGCATTGGATACATTATGCATACCAGGGACGTTTAAGTGTACCTTCATAAGAGGTCTGCCTTCATACATAGCTGTAAACATACCACAGGCTCTATCATCAAATTGAATATCCTCCGCATAAAAATCAAAGCGTGAATCAAAACCGTAGGTAAGTACTTTATGTGGAAGGTGTGCAACTAATTCTTCATAGTCTTCGATTTCGCCATTGATAATAGTAGCACCATCTGGACGAGTGTTAGCAGCAAATTTTTTGAAAGAGTTACGGACGTCTTCCAAATCCTTGAAGAAGTCTAAATGTTCAGCTTCTACATTTAAAATAATACTATATTTTGGACGGAAGTTTAAGAAACTGTTTGTGTATTCGCACGCCTCTGAAATAAATACTTCGGATTCACCTACACGAAGATTTCCATCAATTGCTGAAAGGATACCACCTACAGTGATGGTTGGATCGGTATTGGCTTCTAAAAGCACCTGACTAATCATAGAAGTTGTAGTAGTCTTTCCATGTGTTCCGGAAACTGCGATGGAATTCTGGTAATTATTCATAATCTGCCCAAGGAGTTGTGCTCTGGTCAGCATAGGAATATTTGCTTCTTTTGCAGCAATCCATTCTTCATTATCTTCGCGAATAGCAGCAGTATAAACTACCAAATCGATATCTGGTGTAATATTTTCTGCAACCTGTCCATAATATATTTTAATCCCCTTATTTTCTAACTGATTTGTAAGGGCTGATTCTTTCATGTCAGAACCGCTGATGGTAAATCCTTCCCCCAAAAGGATTTCTGCAAGGCCGCTCATACTAATGCCGCCGATGCCCATGAAATATACATGTATTGGCTCGTTAAAATTAAGTGTATACATAAAAACGTCCCCTTCTAATTTTATTTTAATCAATTGCTTCTTATATTATAACTCTAATCTATTGTTTTGCAAACCAAAGGTTGTGGAAAAAAATTATTGTGTTATAATTTAAGAAAGGGGGGGATTATATGCAAATAACAGACGTTCGTATTCGCAGGGTTGAAAAAGAAGGTAAGATGAAAGCTGTTGTTTCTATTACGATTGAGAATGAATTTGTAGTTCATGATATTAAAGTAATAGAGGGAGAAAAAGGGCTGTTTATTGCAATGCCTAGTCGTAAGGCTAGCGATGGGGAATATCGCGATATAGCACACCCAATTAGTTCTTCCACAAGAGAACAGTTATCGAACCTGATTTTGCAGAAATATCAAGAAGAGATAGAAAACGGAAATGATTAAGAAAAACCCTCGCCGAATGGGCGAGGGCTTTTTAAGGAGAAATATATGTTTGTAATCGTAGGATTAGGAAATCCGGGAAAGAAATATGAAAACACAAGACATAATGCAGGTTTTGTTGCTATTGATGCATTGGCTGAGAAATATGGAATCAGTATTAGCGAAAAAAAACATAAGGCATTGTGTGGGACGGGTGTTATCGAAGGAAATAAGGTAATACTGATAAAGCCACAGACCTTTATGAATTTGAGCGGAGAAAGCGTGAGAGCTGTAATGGATTTTTATAAGATAGATCCAGAGGAAGATATGCTGGTTATCTATGATGATATCAGTCTGGCTCCAGGCAATATCCGCATTCGCAAAAAAGGAAGTGCTGGTGGTCATAATGGGATCAAGAGCATTATTGCACATGCAGGCACACAGAACTTTATGCGAATTAAAGTAGGTGTAGGCGAGAAACCTAGCGGTTGGGATTTGGCAGATTATGTACTAGGACATTTTTCGGATGATGACAATGCAAAGTTAAAAGAGATTATGCCGGATGTAATGCAGGCGGCGGCTCTTATGGTCCAAGGTGATGTGGACAAAGCAATGAATGATTTTAATGCGAAGAAGCAGGTAAAAGAATGAGAACATTTGTAGAACCCTTAAAAAACCTGGGTGGCTTTTCAGACATGCTAAAGCAGGCTGGAAAGGAAAGAGGTCTATACTCCATAACAGGATGTATTGACGCACAAAAATCACATATGATGTATTCTTGTAGCGATGGTAAGAAACACAATATCATCGTTACTTTTCATGAACAAAAAGCGAAAGAACTCTATGAGGACTATCGCTTTTTTGATTCTAATGTAGTGTATTTTCCTGCAAAGGATGTCCTCTTTTATCAGTCAGACATTCGCGGAAATGTTTTAACAGCGGAGCGTATTCGTGCTTTAAAAGCGATTTGTGAAAATGAGAAGGTTACACTAATCACGACTTTTGATGCATTAATGAATACGCAGGCACCACCGGAAAAGATGTTAGACTGTCTTTTGACACTACTACCAGGCGATGAAGTGAAACTGGAAGAAATTACAAAGCAGCTTGTTCGTATGGGATATGAGAAAGAGTATCAGGTAGAAACCATGGGACAGTTCGCTTTAAGAGGGGGGATTCTGGATGTTTTTCCACTGACAGAAGAAAACCCAATACGAATCGAAATGTGGGGCGATGAAATTGATACGATTCGTACCTTCGATACGGAAAGCCAGAAATCGATTGAAACAATCGACGAGATTAAAATATATCCAGCTTGCGAACTGGTTCTCACAGAAGAAGAGAAAGTAGCAGGAATTGAAAAACTTTTAAAAGAGGCGAAGAAAACTTCGGATAAACTCCGTAAAGAAATGAAAACAGAGGAAGCTCACAGAATGCTTATCAGTGCAGAAGAGAAAGCCGAGGAGTGGGGAGAACTTTCTATTTATGCTGGAATAGATGCTTACATGTCTTATTTCTGCGAAGAAAGAATTGGAATTTTGGATTATTTTTCTCCAGAAGAGACCTTTATTTTCTTTGACGAATTAAGTCGTTGTGTGGAGCGCGGAAAACAAACCGAACTAGAATTTTCAGAGAGTATGAAGCATCGTCTGGAAAAGGGATATATCCTTCCTGGTCAGATGAAAGAACTCTTTTTAGAAAAAGAAATCATAGGAAAGTGTAATCAGTTTTCCTGTATTTCCTTTGCTGCACTGGATGCGAAGGCGAATGGACTAAAGCAGCAAGGGACTTTTGGAATTCATGTAAAGAGCGTAAACGCATACAATAATAGCTTTGAGTTGCTTGTAAAAGATTTAAAGAATTATAAGAAGAATCATTATAAAGTTGTGCTTCTTTCGGGCTCTCGCACCAGAGCAAAACGACTGGCAGAGGATTTGCTGCACGAGGGCTTGAACAGTTTCTACACAGAGGACTATAATCATGAACTTTTAGAAGGTCAGATTATGGTCTCATATGGAAAAGTGCACAGAGGGTATGAGTATCCGATTTTGCAGTTTGCGGTTATTACAGAAACGGATATTTTTGGCGGAGAAAAAAAGAAGAAAAAACGTCACCGCACCTACGAGGGAGAAAAGATTGCAAACTTTACAGACCTAAACGTAGGTGATTTTGTGGTGCATGAAAACCATGGACTAGGCGTTTATAAGGGTATAGAAAAAATCGAAGTTGATAAAATTTTAAAGGATTATATCAAGATAGAATATGCTGGCGGTTCAAATTTGTATATTTTAGCAACCCAGCTTGAGATGATTCAAAAGTACGCAAGTAAGGACGCAAAGAAGCCAAAACTGAATCGTCTGGGTGGTCAGGAATGGACCAGAACCAAAACCAAGGTGCGTGGTGCCGTAAAAGAAATCGCGTCTGATTTAGTCAAACTTTACGCACTTCGTGAAGAGAAAAATGGATTCGTCTACGGACCGGATACGGTATGGCAGAGAGAGTTTGAAGAACTTTTCCCATTTGAAGAAACACAGGATCAAGAGCTTGCCATAGAGGATACTAAGCGTGATATGGAAAGCACCAAAATCATGGATAGATTGATTTGTGGTGACGTTGGATATGGGAAAACAGAGGTTGCAATTCGAGCAGCCTTTAAAGCCGTGCAGGAAGGAAAGCAGGTAGCTTATCTAGCACCCACTACTATTTTGGCGCAGCAGATATATAATACATTTTCTCAGCGTATGAAGGACTTCCCAGTACGTGTGGATTTGATGTGCCGTTTTCGTACTGCATCTGAAATGAAAAGCACCGTAGAAGGGTTGAAAAAAGGTCAGGTGGACGTTGTAGTTGGCACACATCGTATACTGTCCAAAGATGTGGAATTTAAAGATTTAGGTCTGCTGGTTGTAGACGAAGAACAGCGTTTTGGTGTGGCACACAAAGAAAAAATCAAGCAGATGAAAACCAACGTGGATGTGCTTACTTTAACTGCAACACCAATTCCAAGAACTCTTCATATGAGCTTGATTGGTATTCGTGATATGAGCGTATTAGAAGAACCACCTATGGACAGACTTCCAATTCAGACGTATGTTATGGAATATAATGAAGAATTAGTAAGAGAGGCCATAAATCGTGAGCTTGCGAGAGATGGTCAGGTTTTCTATGTCTATAACAAGGTTAAAGATATAGCAGATGTTACCACTAAGATACAGGCATTAGTACCAGAAGCAAATGTAGCCTTTGCACATGGTCAGATGAAGGAACGTGAATTAGAAAAAATCATGTATCGTTTCATTAATGGAGAAATTGATGTTTTAGTATCCACCACAATTATAGAAACAGGTTTGGATATTTCTAATGTAAATACAATGATTATTCATGATGCTGATAATATGGGATTATCTCAGCTCTATCAGCTTCGTGGCCGAGTAGGACGTTCGAATAGAACGGCATATGCCTTTCTCATGTACAGAAGAAATAAGATGCTGAAGGAAGTAGCGGAGAAACGTCTTGCAGCCATGAAAGAATACTCAGAATTAGGTAGTGGATTTAAGATTGCGATGCGAGATTTGGAGATTCGTGGAGCAGGAAATCTGCTTGGAGCAGAGCAGAGTGGACACATGGAAGCGGTAGGCTATGACTTGTATTGTAAGATGCTGAATGAGGCCGTGAAGGAAGCAAAAGGCGTGACCGTAGAGGAGAAATTTGACACCTCGGTTGACATCAATACAAACGCATTTATTCCACCAACATATGTGGCAAATGAACTTCAGAAACTGGATATATATAAACGAATTGCAGGAATTGAAACGGAAGAAGAAGCTGAAGAAATGTTAGAAGAACTTATCGATCGTTTTGGGGAACCACCAAAATCCGTACAGAATCTTTTGACAATCGCAAGACTTAAGTTTTTTGCACATAGTTTATATATAAAAGAAGTAAGTCAAAAAGGAAATGAATTGAAACTGGTAATGTACGAAAAAGCAAGAATTAATCCACTTTTGATTCCAGATGTAGTACAGAAAATGACACCATTTTTGAAATTTGTGGCGGACGCTAAAAATCCATACTTTTTATATACTCTAAATGGTAATTCCAAAGAAAAAGGTAGGGATGTTTTGGAAATATTAGGCAATCTTCTGGAAAATATGTCTGTTCTCACGGAAATACAAGAAAAACCTTGATAGAAAGGGCAAAACGATTTATAATATATTGATGATAAAAGGCGTATTATGCCTTTAATTAGGAGGAATTATGAGACTGAAAAGATTAGCCGCTCTTGTGTTAGCAGGGGTACTTTCTATGACAGCATTTGTAGGCTGTGGAGCAAATCCAGACGAAACAGCAGCAACATTAGGAGACCAGAAAGTTTCCGCTGGCGTTGTAAATTTCGTATGTAAATATCAGAAGGCAACTATTGATGATACTTATTCTGGATATTTTGGAGAAGATTTCTGGGATCAGGATATGTATGGATATGGAACTACCATGGAAGAGGATATGAAAGCTTCTGTTATGGATGCACTTCATGATTTATATACATTAAAAGCGCATATGGCGGATTATAAAGTAGAAATTACTGCAGAAGATGAAGCGGCAATTAAAGAAGCTGCACAGGCATTTCTTGCAGCAAATTCAGAAGAAGCTATAAAAGAATTTGGTGCGACTGAAGAAATCGTTACAGAAGTACTTACACTCTATACTATTCAGGCAAAAATGTACGATGCGATTATCCTTGAAACAGATCGCAACGTAACAGATGAAGAAGCAAACATGCGTGGCATTACATTGGTACAGATGGGTATCGAAGGTGACTACGACGAGAAAGGTTCTTATGTAAAATATACAGAAGAACAGATTAAATCGATTAAAGTTGTTGCTGAAAAGATTGTAGTAGAAGCTAATAGTGTAGGTTTAGAAACAGCTGCAAAGACGAATAGTTATACTGCAGAAGATACTGCTTACAACAAAGCAGACAGCACTATGGATAAAACTCTCCTTGAAGCGTTGAATGCTTTGAAGGTTGGAGAAACATCAAAAGTTATCGAAACAAAAACAGCACTTTATATTGCTAGAATCGATGAAGACGTAGATGCAAAAGCGACAGAAGAAAATCGTGAAGCAATCATCGTAGAACGTGAAAACGCACTCTTTGAAGGAAAATTAACAGAGTGGCAGAAAGAAGATGGATGGAAGGTAAACGACAGTGTAGTAGAAAAGATTGATTTCCATAATCTTCTTACACAGAAAGTTGAATCTACAGAAAAAACAGAATCAACAGAAGGCAAGTAATATGAGCAAAGAAAATATTATTTTGATTGGCATGCCGGGCGTAGGTAAGAGCACGATAGGTGTTATTCTGGCCAAGGTACTGGGTTATCAGTTTTTGGATGCAGATTTATTAATCCAGCAGCAGGAAGGAAAACTTCTTAAGGACATTATTGCTGAGGTTGGGACAGAAGGTTTCATCCAGGTTGAGAATCGAGTAAATGCCAATATAAATTGTGATAAAACGATTATTGCTACAGGCGGAAGTGTTATTTATGGACAGGAAGCCATGGAGCATTTAAAAGAAATTGGTACAGTCGTTTATTTAGAAGTGCCATTTTCGATTTTAGAAAAACGTCTCTCTGATATCAAAGGAAGGGGCGTAGTTCTAAAAGATGGACAAACATTATATGACCTTTTCATGGAAAGAACTCCTCTCTATGAAAAATATGCGGATGTCCGCGTATCAGAAGAAGGTCTTGGGGTAGAAGAAACCGTAGAATTATTGGTGAGCAAATTACAGAACTTGAATAACAATTAAGCAACTATAGAATAATATATAAGAGATAGTTTGTTGAGGTGAAAGATGGAACAGTACGTAATTAAAGGCGGTAATCCTTTATATGGTGAAGTTGAAATTGGCGGAGCAAAGAATGCTGCCCTTCCTATTTTGGCTGCGTCTATTATGACTGATGAAACAGTTACAATTGAAAACTTGCCTAACGTTAGGGATATCAATGTACTTTTGCAGGCCATTGAACAGATTGGTGCCAAGGTGGAACGTGTAAACGACCACAAGGTAAAAATTAATGGTTCCTTTATCCGTGATTTGACCGTTGATAATGAATTTATTCGCAAAATTAGAGCATCGTACTATTTAATTGGTGCATTACTTGGTAAATATAGAAAAACAGCAGTTGCCCTTCCGGGTGGATGTGACATCGGAAGCAGACCGATTGACCTTCATAAAAAAGGTTTTTGTGCAATGGGCGCTGATGTAGATATTTCTCACGGACTTTTCCAAGTAGAAGCAGAACGATTAATTGGTACACATATTTACTTAGATAAGGTATCTGTTGGTGCTACGATTAATATTATGATGGCAGCAGTATTAGCTGAAGGAAAGACCGTAATTGAAAATGCTGCAAAAGAACCTCATGTAGTAGACGTTGCAAACTTCTTAAACAGCATGGGTGCAAACGTTCGTGGTGCAGGTACGGATGTAATTCGTATCGTAGGTGTAGAAAAACTTCATAAAACAGAATATTCTATCATCCCTGATCAGATTGAAGCAGGAACATTTATGTTTGCAGCAGCTGCAGCAGGTGGTGATGTACTAGTAACAAATGTAATTCCAAAGCATTTAGAAGCAACTACCGCAAAATTAATAGAAGCTGGTTGTGAAGTAGAGGAATTTGATGATGCAGTACGTGTCATCTCAAACGGAAAGTTGCGTCGTACACAGGTAACGACACTTCCTTATCCAGGTTTCCCAACAGACATGCAGCCACAGATGGCAGTACTCTTAGGAATTGCAGAAGGAACAAGTACTGTAACAGAAAGTATCTTTGAAAATCGTTTCCGTTATGTGGATGAGCTTACCAGAATGGGAGCGAACATCAAGGTAGAGAGTAATATCGCTATTATAAATGGCGTTCCAAAATATACAGGTGCAAGAGTAAATGCACCAGACTTACGTGCAGGTGCCGCTCTCGTTATTGCAGGGCTTGCAGCTGAAGGCGTAACAATAATTGATGATATTCACTACATTATGCGTGGATATGAAAACTTCGAAGGAAAGCTTCGAGAATTGGGTGGCAAAATTGAACTTGTTACAAGTGAAAAGGAGCTTCAGAAGTTCATTCTTAAGGTTTCATAAATAATACGAAATGAGCCTTGCTATATAGCAAGGCTCATTTCTTTTTTGTTTACAAAAGAAAAGAAGGAACTTCTGAAGTTCCTTCTTGGTAACAAGTTCTATAGAATTTTCGTGATATAGAGATCTCTCTGACTAGATAAATCCAGGCAAGAGCCATCGTCAAACTGGACGATTGGTTTTGAGAGTGTGCTCTGATTTAACATTACGATTTTGCAACCGCGTCCATCGTTTAACATAACTCGGTTGCTCTGGTATGTACTAGCAATGTTGTGAAGGAATACATAAATATATTTTGTGTGATATTTCTGGAATCCTTCTACTTCGAATTTTTCGATAACCTGGAAAGGACATAAAGGTTCGCGATAAGAGCGAGCTGCTGTCATTGCATCATATACATCGGCGATAGCTACGATAGTTGAATAATCGGATAGGAACTCGCTGGTAAGCTGATTTGGATATCCGCTTCCATCATAACGTTCGTGGTGCATAAGAGCTGCCTGTTTAATACGGTTATCAATATTCTGATTACGAAGCATGTCGTATCCAGTCTTTGGATGAGACTTGATAAGTGCAAATTCTTCATCTGTCAGTTTTCCTGGTTTGTTTAAGATATCTTCAGGAATACTCATTTTACCAATATCATGGAAAAGTCCACAGCAAGTAAGTACATCTAAATTATGCTGGTCTAAATGGAGCCATCTACCAATCATACGAGAGATAAGTGCTACGTTTACACAGTGAGCATAAACGGTATCATTTAGAGAGTGCATCTGGTGAATCATGTCAAATAATTCTACGATGGTATTACGTGATGCATATAATTCTGACATCTTCTGGATAAGAGACTGTGTATCAATCGTATATCCAGGTGTGTTTATGATATTGGAAAATACTGTTTTTACTTCTTCAATATATAATAAGTAGTCTACCTGGAAACCTTTAAACTCATTTGTAGTTAACATACGACGTGAGTTTGACTGAGTTTCCTCTTTGTAGGTAATAACTTTTTCGCCTTCTTTAGGTTCTTCTGTTACAGGAGTAGGTTTCGCTGGAGCTACTGGTGCAACTGGAACAGGAACCGGTTTCATTACAGGTGTAGGAACTGGTGTTGGAGCAGGTGCAACAACAGGAGCTGGGGAAACCATCTGTTCAACCTTTTTCTGTTCAAAGATGCCTTTTACAATAGGATCTTCTGAATCAACTGCCGCCGAATCAACGTTATAAAGTTTCATCTTGTTGATAATCTGACGGGTAAGCTCTGTGCCAGCAGCTGCAAGCACCTGACCGCTAGGTGTCACGATTGCTTCTAATGTAATAATTCCTGGTTTTAGTTCTCTAGGTGATAATTGAATCTTCATACCTTCTCCTCAAAATACGCATATATTATAAGTATAAATTTTAAACAATGAAAAGTCAATAAAATACACTTGACATATATGTAAATATAGAGTATTTTTACAGTATCAAGATATTAAATTTCATATTGTACTTTTCTCTTATTCAGAGTGATGGAGATACATAGGATCAATGAAGTCACGGCAACCCCAGCAATTGGAAGGTGCCCACCTGAGCGAGTAATCGAGCAATAAGAGGGTTTAGTAATCTTTAGATTTTTGAATCCGCTTATATCGAATAAGCGGAATTTTTTTACCCGAAAACAGAAGAACAAAAAAGGAGAACAGAATGGAAAAATTATTATTTACTTCAGAATCTGTAACAGAAGGTCATCCAGACAAAATGTGTGATGCGATTTCAGATGCGATTTTGGATGCATGCTTAGAACAGGATCCAATGAGCCGTGTTGCTTGTGAAACAGCAGCGTGTACAGGCTTTGTTTTAGTAACTGGCGAAATCACAACAAATGCACAGTTGGATGTGCCAGGTATCGTTCGTAAAACAGTAAATGAAATCGGTTATAACGATGCGAAAACTGGTTTTGATGGAAATACATGTGCAGTTATGGTTGCATTAGACAAGCAGTCTGCAGACATTGCTATGGGTGTAGACAAAGCTTTGGAAGCAAAAGAAGGAAAACTTACAGATGAATTAGATACAGGTGCTGGTGACCAGGGTATGATGTTTGGTTATGCAAGTGATGAAACACCTGAACTTATGCCATATCCAATCGCATTAGCTCACAAGATGGCATTGCAGCTTACAAAAGTTCGTAAGGATGGTACACTTACTTACCTTCGTCCAGATGGAAAAACCCAGGTTTCTGTAGAATACGATGAAAACGGTACTCCAAAACGTTTGGAGGCAGTTGTTCTTTCTACACAGCATGATGAAGATGTTACACAGGAACAGATTCATGCAGATATCAAAAAGCACGTATTTGATGTAACTCTTCCAGAAGAACTCATCGATGCAGATACAAAATTCTTTATCAATCCAACTGGCCGTTTCGTAATCGGTGGACCACACGGTGATGCTGGTCTTACAGGCCGTAAAATTATCGTAGATACTTATGGTGGAATGGCTCGTCACGGTGGTGGAGCTTTCTCTGGAAAGGACTGTACAAAGGTAGACCGTTCAGCAGCTTACGCAGCACGTTATGTTGCTAAGAATATCGTAGCAGCGGGTCTTGCTAAGAGATGTGAAATCCAGTTATCTTATGCAATCGGTGTTGCGCAGCCAACTTCTATCATGGTAGATACATTTGGTACAGGCGTACTTTCTGATGAAAAATTAGTAGAAATCGTTCGTAAGGAATTTGACCTTCGTCCAGCAGGTATTATCAAGATGCTTGACTTAAGAAGACCAATCTATCGTGAAACTGCAGCATACGGACATTTCGGAAGAACAGATTTAGATCTTCCATGGGAAAAGACTGATAGAGTAGAAGCATTAAAAGTTTATAATAATTAATAGAAATTTCATATGTTTACAAAAGAAACATGGTATAATCTAAAGAGATTGTACCATGTTTTTTCTTTGTAAAGACATGTTTACGGAGGAGGAAATATATGAAGTTAAAATCGAAATTAGTTATTTCGTTTTGTATTATCATGTTTGTGCCGATCTTTTTATCCTTGCTGTTTATAGCAGCGTTTTTCCGTGTGCAATGGCAAATGATGACACAGAATATGGAAATGATGCCGGATGTAAGAGGATTGGTTTTTGAAATTATACTTACCATCATCTTGGTATTGCTTTTGACAGCAGCAATGCTAATGATTTGGATTTACCAGAGTATGGTTACTCCGATTCGTAAACTCCAGATTGCTGCAGAAAATATCAAGGAAGGAAATTTGGACTTTGCAGTTGATACCGCAGGCGCAGAGCAGGATGAAATGCATGAGCTCTGTGTTACTTTTGAAGAAATGAGGCGCAGGTTAAAGGAAAATGCAGAGGAAAAGATTGCGGCAGAACAAGAGAATAAAGATTTGATTAGTAACATCGCACACGATTTAAAAACTCCTATTACCGCAGTAAAAGGATATGCGGAAGGGATTATTGATGGCGTAGCGAATACCCCAGAAAAAATCGACAAGTATGTGCGAACCATTTACAGCAAAGCCAATGAAATGGATACCCTTATCAATGAGTTAACACTTTATTCCAAGATTGATACAAATAAGATTCCATATAACTTTGCAAAAATACAAGTAGAAGAATATTTTGCAGATTGTATTGAAGAGATTGGAATTGATTTAGAAACGAGAGGAATTGGACTGGCTTATTACAACTACACAGATAGTGATGTAGTCATCATTGCAGATCCAGAACAGCTTCGAAGAGTAGTAAATAATATTGTTGGAAACTCAGCAAAATATATGAATAAATCGAATGGATTTATTAATATTCGAGTTAAGGATGTAGGGGACTTTATCCAGGTAGAAATTGAAGACAATGGACGTGGAATTCCACAGAAAGATTTACCATATATCTTTGACCGATTCTATCGCGGGGATGTGTCACGAAATTCTGCCACAGGTGGAAGTGGAATTGGTTTATCCATCGTAAAGAAAATTATCGAAGATCATGGTGGAAAAATCTGGGCAACCAGCAAAGAGGATACAGGAACAGTTATGTACTTTGTAATTCGTAAATATCAGGAGGTACCAAATGAGTAAGATTTTAATTATAGAAGATGAAGTAGCGATTGCAGAATTAGAAAAAGATTATTTAGAATTAAGTGGATTTGAAGTAGAAGTAGAAACAGACGGTATGACAGGTCTTGCGAGAGCGCTCGCTGAGGAATTTGATTTATTTATTCTTGACCTTATGCTTCCAGGAATTGATGGTTTCGAAATCTGCAAACAGATTCGCGAAAAGAAAAACACGCCAATTCTTATGGTCTCAGCAAAAAAAGACGATATCGATAAAATCAGAGGTTTGGGACTTGGCGCTGATGACTATGTGACGAAACCATTTTCTCCAAGCGAATTAGTGGCACGTGTAAAAGCGCATTTGTCACGTTACGAACGTCTTATTGGAAGTAACGTAGTAGAAAATGATGTTATCGAAATTCGAGGAATTAAAATCGATAAAACGGCCAGACGTGTTTGGATTAATGGAGAAGAGAAGCAGTTTACAACAAAGGAATTTGACCTTCTTACATTCCTTGCAGAAAATCCAAATCATGTATATACTAAAGAAGAACTTTTCCGCGAAATTTGGGATATGGAATCGATAGGCGACATTGCTACAGTAACTGTACATATCAAAAAGATTCGTGAAAAAGTTGAGATGGATACATCGAAACCACAGTACATAGAAACTATCTGGGGCGTGGGCTATAGATTTAAACTATAGGTCATAATGTTTCCCCAAAAGGAGAAATAAATGGGCTATATACACTCTATTCAAACCTTTGGGACGGTTGACGGACCGGGCGTAAGATTTGTGGTCTTTTTCCAAGGCTGTCCGATGCGGTGTCAGTATTGTCACAATCCAGACACCTGGGATATGGGAGAAGGAAAAGAGAAATCGGTAGATGAAATATTAGAAATGTTTGAAAGGAATCGTTCTTTCTACAAAACTGGTGGGATTACTGCAACTGGCGGTGAACCGATGGCACAGATGGAATTCTTAATAGAGCTTTTTACAAAGGCGAAAGCGATGGGCATTCATACCTGTCTTGATACGTCAGGATTTTTGTTCCAGGAAGGGGAGCGATTGGAAAGACTGATGGCAGTGACAGATTTGGTTATGCTGGATATTAAGCATATTGATGAAGATGCTCATATTGATTTGACGGGATGTTCCAATTATAACATTTTAAATTTTGCCAAATACCTGGATAATATTCAAAAGCCAATGTGGGTTCGTCATGTGGTAGTACCAGGAATTACTTTTGAAGAAGAAAGTTTGAAGGAGTTTGGCGTGTTTTTAAAAACACTCTCCAATGTAGAAAAATTAGAGGTGCTTCCATATCATACTTTGGGTGAAAATAAGTATGAGAATCTTGGTATGGAATATCCGTTAAAAGGAGTACCGCAACTTTCGAAAGAAGAGGCGAAACGTGCAGAGGAAATAATTCTTCGAGCGTGGGGGAAGGACATAAAACCGATTAATTCAACAGAAGAAGATATCAAATCAGGAGGTGTAGCATGCAAAAGTTGTTAGTAGTAGTAGACATGCAGAATGATTTTATTGATGGAGCACTTGGAACAAAAGAAGCAGTAGCTATTGTTCCAAACGTGAAAGCAAAAATCGAAAATTTCGACGGAACAGTTCTCTTTACCAGAGACACACATGGACATGAATATATGAGCACACAGGAAGGTCAGAATCTACCAGTGCCACATTGTATCAAGGGAACCGAAGGCTGGGAGATTCGTGCAGAATTAGAAGCACTTCGTAAGACAGAAGCAATCGATAAGGTGACTTTTGGTTCTTCAGAATTGCCAAATAAACTAGTGGCAATGAATGAAGTAGATCCAATCGAAAGCATTACTTTTGTTGGTCTTTGCACAGATATCTGTGTTATTTCTAACGTAATGGTAACAAAGGCGTTTTTACCAGAAGTACCAGTTATCGTAGATGCAGCTTGCTGTGCTGGTGTATCACCAGAGACTCATAAAAATGCGTTAGAAGCTATGAAGGTTTGTCAGGTGAAGGTAGAGAATGAGTAGAGAACCTGAAATCATATTTGAAGATAATGACATCCTAATCTGTCGAAAACCAGCGGGGGTAGCCACACAAACCAAGCGTCTGGGACAGCAGGATATGGAAAGTTTATTGAAAAACTACAGAGCGAAAAAAGAAGAACCACCCTACGTTGGGGTGGTTCATCGTCTTGACCAGCCAGTAGAAGGCGTTATGGTATTTGCCAAAAATCAAAAGGCAGCAGCAGTTTTATCAAAACAGATTCAGCAGCATATGATTGGGAAATATTATTATGCAGTTTCGCAAAGCGCCCCAGTGGAAAAGGAAGGTGTGTTGGAAGATTATCTTTTAACAGATAAGAAAACAAACTACACAAAGGTAATAGAAAAAAGGTCCGTGGCGGACCTTCCGACAGACGCAAAATATGCAAAATTAGAATATAAAACAGTTGAAGCAAAAGGTGAAAAAACACTATTCGAAATTAAACTTCACACAGGTCGTCAGCACCAGATTCGTGTCCAGATGGCAAATGCAGGATGTCCACTAGTGGGGGATGGAAAGTATGGCGATGCAGCTGACAGGGAACAGCTCGCACTCTGTTCTTATAAGTTGGAATTTGAACATCCAACAAAGAAGGTGCCAATGAAATTCGAAATCCAACCGCAAGGGAAAGTCTTTGTTGAATTTTTTGCGTAATATTGGTACAATAGATTATTATTTAATCAAGGAGATTTGTTATGGCAAATGACAAGAAATTAGTAGAAGCCATTACTTCGAGAGAAGAAGACTTCACACAATGGTATACAGACGTTGTTAAAAAAGCAGAACTTATGGATTATTCATCTGTAAAAGGATGTATGATTTTCAAACCAAACGGCTATGCGATTTGGGAAAATATTCAGAAGATTTTGGATGCAAGATTTAAAGAAACTGGCGTAGAAAATGTGTATATGCCAATGTTCATTCCAGAAAGTCTTCTTCAGAAAGAAAAAGACCATGTAGAAGGTTTTGCACCAGAAGTAGCTTGGGTTACTCATGGTGGATTGGAAGAACTTCAGGAAAGACTTTGTGTACGTCCTACATCAGAAACTTTATTCTGTGAACTCTTTGCAAAAACAGTTCAGTCACACAGAGATTTACCAATGGTATATAACCAGTGGTGTTCTGTAGTTCGTTGGGAAAAGACTACACGTCCATTCCTTCGTTCATCAGAATTCTTATGGCAGGAAGGACATACTGTTCATGCAACTGCAGAAGAAGCAGAAGAAAGAACCGTACAGATGTTAAATCTCTATGCACAGTTCTTAGAAGATACACTTGCAATTCCTGTAGTAAAAGGTCGTAAGACTGACAAAGAAAAATTCGCTGGCGCAGAAGCTACTTACACAATCGAAGCACTTATGCATGATGGTAAAGCTTTACAGTCAGGTACATCACACAACTTTGGTGATGGCTTTGCAAAAGCGTTTGGTATTCAGTATACAGATAAAGAAAATAAATTACAGTACTGCCATGAAACTTCATGGGGTATGTCTACTCGTTTAATTGGTGCTATCATCATGGTACATGGTGATGATTCAGGCCTTGTACTTCCACCAAGAGTAGCTCCTACACAGGTTATGGTAGTTCCTATTCAGCAGAAAAAAGAAGGTGTTCTTGATAAAGCATATGATGTAAAAGAAGCACTTGCAAAAGACTTCCGCGTAAAAATCGATGCAACAGACAAGAGCCCAGGATGGAAATTTGCTGAACAGGAAATCCAGGGTATTCCAGTTCGTGTAGAACTCGGACCAAAGGATATCGAAAACAATCAGTGTGTAGTTGTTCGTCGTGATACAAGAGAAAAAACAGTTGTTTCATTAGATGAATTAAATACAAAACTTGCAGAAATTTTAGAAACTATGCAGGCAGATATGCTTGCTAGAGCAAAAGAATTCTTAAACAGCCATATTACAGATGCACATACTTATGCAGAATTTGTTCAGAAAGCAGAAACAAAGACCGGATTTATTCGTGGTATGTGGTGTGAAGAATTAGACTGTGAATTAAAGATCAAAGAAGATACAGGCGTAACTAGCCGTTGTATGCCATTCGATGATCAGGAACAGATTTCTGATGTGTGTGTATGCTGTGGTAAACCAGCTCACAAATTAGTATATTGGGGTAAAGCATATTAAGATGAAGATAGAAGTGCCAGTTGATGTGAAAAATATCATAGATACGCTGGAAGCAAATGGTTTTGAAGCGTTTGCAGTAGGAGGGTGTGTTAGGGATACCCTCCTTCTTCGTATGCCTGGAGATTGGGACATCACTACTTCCGCAAAACCAGAGGAAGTAAAGGCACTCTTTTCCCACACTATCGATACAGGAATTCAACATGGTACGGTAACAGTTATGATGAATCATGTGGGATACGAGGTTACGACCTACCGTATCGATGGTGAATATGAAGATGCCAGACATCCAAAGGAAGTTATCTTTACTGGAAATCTGGTAGAGGATTTGAAACGCCGTGATTTTACCATCAACGCAATGGCATATAATGACAGAGTGGGCATAGTGGACGAATTTGACGGAATCAAGGATTTAGAAGATAAGGTTATCCGCTGTGTAGGAAATCCATTGGAGCGTTTCTCAGAAGATGCCTTACGCATGTTACGTGCAGTTCGTTTTGCTGCACAATTGGGATTTACGATTGATGATGCAACCAAAGAAGCAATCAAGGAACTTGCTCCAACTCTTGCGAAGGTAAGCAAGGAACGTATCGCGGTAGAACTTGTGAAGATTCTGGTGTCAGATCATCCAGAAGAAATTCGCACAGCCTATGAATTAGGATTGACGAAGGTCTTTATGCCAGAATTTGATGTGGCAATGGAAACAGTTCAAAATAACCACCACCATAAATACACAGTTGGAGAACATTCAATTGTAGCAATGCAGCATGTGCGTCCAGAGAAAACGATTCGTCTTATCATGTTTTTACATGATTTGGCAAAGCCAGTGGTACTTACTACAGATGATAAGGGATTTGACCATTTTGTTGGGCATACGCAGGCGGGTGCCAATATGGCGAAAGGTATTCTAAAACGTCTGAAATTTGACAATGCGACCATTGATTTTGTTTATCGTATGGTAAAGCATCATGATGATAGACCACCAATGGACAATATGGCTCTTGTTCGTAGACGAATCAGTGAAATTGGTCTGGACAATATGCCGATGATGATTGAAATCAAGCGAGCAGATATTTTGGCTCAGAGCGATTATAATTTTGAATCAAAGATGGGATATGTCGATGATTTAGAAAAAGCCTATAAAGAAGTCATTGAGAAAAATTATTGTGTAGACAAGAAAGATTTGTCGGTTAACGGACGTGATTTGATTGCAATGGGTATGAAGCCAGGCGAAGAAATTGGCGTTGTGTTAGATTTGCTATTTGATATTGTAATTAACGATCCAAAGCTAAATGAGCGTGAAAAGTTATTAGAACGAGCGAATAAGTTGATAACCCCTTTCATATGATAAACAGATACAATGTGAATCATATGGAGGGGTTTTTTGTATAATCAAACAGAAGCAATTCTTTCACAATATGAAATAGAAATACAGGAAGTTACCAAAGGACGCGGAAACTTTATTTGTGATACCGATAAAGGAAAATTTTTATTGGTACCATTTAGGGGCTCGAAGGAGAAGGGGGCTTTGCTTTGTCGATTTTTGTCGGAATTACAAGCAAGGAAATTCGCTGTAGAACAAATCCTTTTAAATCAAGAGCAGGAAGCTGTATCAGAAGATGAATATACAGGTGAACGCTTTATCCTAAAAGATTATGTAGATGGTGTGGAGATTAGTACAAGCAAAGTAGATGAAATGAAGGAGGCTGTACGTTTATTAGCGTGCTACCATAAGGTTGCAAAAGATGTTCGGTTAGAGGAGCAGTTACAGAACCCAGTGGAACTTGTTGAGAACTGGTCACGTCATTATCGAGAGCTAATTAAAGTTCGAAACTACATAAGGAATCGAAAGAAGAAAAACGAGTTCGAACAATTATATATGCGAAACTTCGAGCATAATCGAAAATCTGCAGAGGACTCTCTTGCTATATTAACCGCGTTAAAAGCAGAACGTACCGGTTCCCTGTTTTGTCATGGGGATTTCAATCAGCATAATATTTTGTTTTGTAATGGGAAATATAGAATCGCACACTTTGAGAATTTTTCATACGGCTGGGCGATGACAGATTTGGCAAATTATCTTCGAAAAATGTTAGAGAAGAATGATTGGAATACAAAGATAGGAATGGAATTAATTGCGGAGTATGACAGCTATCGGCATATGGAAAAGATAGAATATCAGCAATTATATGGCTTACTGCTCTTTCCAGAAAAATTCTGGAAGGTTACCAATCACTATATGAATTCTCGAAAAACATGGATATCTGGAAGAGATATAGATAAATTAGTTAAAGTTATAGAACAGGAAGAAAAGCGTTTGGATTTCATGGAAAACTTATTTGCTTTTCTAAAATAATGGGGTATACTTGACCTATGAGAAAAATAAGTATACACAAGAAAATTTTATATGTAGCAATGGTGCTGATGACAGTCGTGTGTTTTACAGGTTGTACAGTAGCAAAGGTTGAGAACACAGAGACTCAGGAAACAGAAACGGAAAAAGATCCAAAGGACTATCTTTTTTTAATTGTTGAGCATGATACACAGGAAGAATCGTTGACTTTATATTCGTCTGCGAGTGGATTAGAGCATTATTATGAGTATGGATTTGCCACGGAGTTTAAGGATAAGTATGGAAACTACGCATCTGCTTCTGAGTTTACAGAAGGGCGTTTTGTGACAATCGCGCCAAGAGATAAGGATGGTTATTTGACAGAGGTCAAACTTTCAGACCTTGTATGGGAGTATGAAAAAGTACGTCGATTCCAAATTGATGAGGAAAAGGGAGTATTTACCATAGCGGATACGAAATATTCCATCCAGGACGAGGTTAGACTATTCTCGAATGGAAAAGAGATTACGTTTGCGGATATTTATGAAGACGATATCTTGACTGTTGTTGGAATGGATAAGAAAATTCTTTCCGTAATTGTTACAACAGGGCATGGAACCTTGTCTTTAAAAAACACCGCTACCTTTGAAGATAGTTTTCTACAGTTAGGCAAGGATATATTTGCTATGATTACACCAGACATGGAATTGGAAGTGCCTGAAGGAACCTATACTTTAAAGGTTGCAAAAGATGGCTGGGGTGGCACTTCAGAAATTGAAATCCTACGTGGTGAAACTACAGAAGTGGATTTGGATACCTTGAAGGGCGAAGGAAAGAAAAAAGGTCTGGTTTCCTTTGACATCGACGTAGAGAATGTGGAAGTCTATGTAGACTATCAATTAATTGATCATACACAGCCAATAGAACTAGCATATGGTACTCACGTGCTGAAGGTTGAGGCGGAAGGATACGATAGCTGGAAGAAGTATTTATCCGTAAATTCGCCAGATGCAACTCTGATTATAGAGCTTGAAGAAGAGAATTCGGAGTCTGAAACAGAGTCTGAAAGCGAAAATGAAGAAACTGAGTCAGAAAGCACGGAAATATAGGGTTTTTTCCTTGACAAACGCCGAAAAACCAAGTATAACTAATAGTGCAAGCGATTTGGGGGCGCACCCGAATCAGATTATTGAAAATCCAGAGGAGGAATATAACATGAATAAGACAGAATTAGTTGCAGCTATGGCAGAAAAAGCTCAGCTTTCTAAAAAAGATGCTGAAGCAGCTTTAAAAGCATTTACAGATGTTGTTGCTGAAGAATTAAAGAAAGGTGAAAAAATCCAGTTAGTAGGATTTGGTACTTTCGAAGTTTCTGAAAGAGCAGCTAGAACAGGTAGAAACCCACAGACAGGTGCTGAAATGACAATCGCAGCTTCTAAAGCTCCAAAATTCAAA
>JAZURS010000006.1:0-6716 GCA_045606325.1 Agathobacter sp. | reverse complement strand
AGGTGGTGTAGTAATGCTCATGCTCATCAGCTACTTAGAACGATTCTCACGTAACGTTTTAGGTGTTGATCCAGCAATTTACGCAGGTATCTTAATCGTATGGAATGTATGGGATGCAATCAACGATCCACTCGTTGGTACTTTCATGGACGTAATGTTCACAAAAGCTAAAAACAAACAGAATAAGTTCCGTCCTTGGATTCTTCGTTCTATTCCAATTTTAGCAGTTGGTTTAATTTCAGTATTCTCATTGCCAAACTTATTTGATGGTTTATTATGTATCGTTGTTCTCTTTATTTCTAAGATCGTATTCGAACTTGGTTATACAGTTATGAACATCGGTATGGGTTCATTACTTGGTGTAATGGCCACAAATGACGCAGAACGTGCATCATTATCATCTGCTCGTGGATTTGGTTCTACAGTAGGTGGTGCTATCGGTGCAATGGCTCTTCCAGTAGTTTTAGGTTCATTAGGTGAAACTCCATTCGGTTTCGCTGCTACAGCTGTAGTTGCTGCTGCATTAGGATGTCTTTTAGTATTCATCCACTATGCATTCACAGTTGAACGTAACGTGGAAGCTCAGAACGCTGTTAAGACAGAAGCAGAAAAAGAAGCAGAAAAAGTAAAAGTTACAGACATCCTTAACGTATTCAAGGTTAACCGTCCTTACGTAGCTCTTTGTGTTCATTCTATCTGTATCTGTTTCGTACAGGGTATCGCACAGGGTGCTGCTACATACATGTACTCTGACGTTTTAGGTGACCTTAAATTACAGGCAATTGGCTCAGCTATCTCTATGCCAGTTATGTTTGGTGGTTTAATTATCGCTCCTATCTTAGCTAAGAAGATCGACCTTGTTAAGATTATCCGTACATTCATCTTAGTAGGATGTATCTTACTTGGTACATGTTTCATCTACGCTACAACAGTAGAAAACATGATTCCAGTTCTTTACATTGCTTGGTCAGGACTTGGTACAGGTTTAATCACATTATCAGTACAGTTACAGTGGGGTCTTGTTGGTGAATCTATCGACTACAACGAATACCTTACAGGAAAACGTTCTGAAGGTGCTATCTACGGAACATTCTCTCTTACACGTCGTGTAGGTCAGACATTATCAGGTTCTTTAGCAGTACTTATGTTAACATGGTTTGGTTACCAGGCAGGTGCTGGTACAGCACAGCCAGCTTCAGCAATCTTTGGTATTAAAGCAATGGTAATCCTTATCCCAGCTATCATCGCTATGGGATCATGGGCATCATTCAAATTCATCTGGAACATTGATGATAAAGAACGTGCAAAAGTTGCTGCTTGGAAAGCAGAAAGAGCTGAAAAAGCAGAAACTGCTGACGCAGAATAATTATCCTTAGCTTATTTATAAATACTATTTAGACAAGTAGAACAATAAAAAGAACGATAGCAAGCTTGCTTGCATATCGTTCTTTTTTTGTTCGTATTTGGCGTTTAGCCAAATAGCGAGCGGAATAGTCGCAATGCGACGGTAAGCCGCGAAGCGGCGTAACGCGAGCTGACTTGGCTAAATAAAAAGCGGCTTCCTTTCGGAAACCGCTTTCGTGGGCTTAAGTGGACTCGAACCACCGACCTCACGCTTATCAGGCGTGCGCTCTAACCGGCTGAGCTATAAGCCCATTTGTTTTCACAACAGTGATATATTATCTCTTTTTGTCTGGTACGTCAAGAGATTTTTTTGATTTCTTAAAATTTAAAGAATTTTCTTGGACCACACATCTTTATAAGTTTCGTACTGTTCGTTAATCCAGTCTACGATTTCTTTCTTTCCCTCTTCGCTAAATGGGGCGGTCTGCTCTATCTTTAGGGAGTCGTCTGTTTTTTCAAAAATATATGGACCAGGCCACACCCAGGCACGGAAAAAAGGTTCCCCTTCTTCAGGCTTTTCCATTTTAATTAAAAAGCGTAGTGGATTCATCCAGCCTGTGAAGGTGGTTTTTTTATAATAATTTAGGTTTAATGCTTCGTCATAGGTCAACATAAGTATATCCTCTTTTACTAGTGTAAATAATATAGAGATTATAAATTGAAATGATATATTTTGCAATGTACTTTAATGGTTTTTTATGTTAATATTTTATGTAGAAATTACTATTTAGGAAATTAGGAAAATGGGGGAGCAGATATGAGCAAAATAATTACAATACCATGTGGGCAGATTCAGGGAACCGAGTGTCAGTGGCCTGGCGTAACAGCTTATAAAGGGATTCGTTATGCTACGGCAGGCAGATGGGAATATCCAGTAGAAGTCACAAAATGGGATGGCGTATATGATGCAAGCGAATATGGGAACTGTAGTTATCAGCCTAGGGCATTTTACGACGAAGAGACAGTAATTGAAAAAGTATTTTATTATTATGAGTTCCGTAAAGGGGCTACATATACATATAGTGAAGACTGCTTATTTTTGAATGTATGGGTGCCAGAAGGTGCAACCGCAGACAGTAAGTTGCCAGTGCTTTTCTATATTCATGGTGGCGGATATACTGGTGGATGCGGGCACGAAAAGCATTTTGATGGTCCTGTATGGGCTTCAAAAGGTGTAATTGCAGTAACTTGTAATTATAGACTTGGACCTATGGGATTTATGTGTTTGCCAGAGTTGAAAGAACGTGATGGTCATACCGGAAACTATGGTCTTTATGACCAGATGACTGCGATGCAGTGGGTACAGCATAATATTGCAGCTTTTGGTGGCGACCCTGCGAATGTCACAGTAATGGGACAGAGTGCAGGTGCGATGAGTACAATGCAGCATTGTATCAGCCCTAAGACACATGGTCTTTTTAATAAAGCGGTTATGAGTAGTGGTGGCGGTGCACATAAATTAATGGATAGTGCACAAACTCATGAAGATAGATATGAATTCTGGCAAAATGTTATGTCGGATATGGGAGTTTCAACTTTAGAGGAACTATTAGCAGCAGAGCCTGAACAGATTTTTGTGTCATGGCAGAAACTGAAAAAAGCAAATCCTAAGTATGCTATGGTTGCAAGCCCATGTGTAGATGGTGAACTTTTGACCAAGAGTCCACTCACAGCAATGAACGATGGTGATGTAAAGGATATTCCATACATGCTTGGTGCGACAAGTCAGGATATGATGCCATTTTTCATCTTCCCAATGGCAAAAGATTTCTGTGACAAGCAGAAAAAGGCATATTGCTGGTTCTTTGATCGTCAGCTTCCAGGTGATGAAAATGGTGCTTGGCATTCCAGTGATTTATGGTACTGGTTTGGAACTTTAAAGAATGGATGGAGACCTTTTGAGCAGAAGGATTATGATTTATCAGACGTAATGTCTAGTTATCTTTGTAATTTTGTGAAAACAGGAAATCCGAATGGGGAAGGTCTTGTAGAATGGAAACAGTCTAAGGCTGGACAGAAGGAAGTTATTCGCCTTGGAGAAGGCGACATTCGCATGGAGAAAGTTAGTAAAATAAAACTTCTTTGGACCACATTAACTAACAAAAATGTTGGAGAATAGTAAAAATGCTTTTTGGTGAAGATAGTTTAAAGGGACTGAAAAAAGAATTAAAAGCAGCTGGTGCAGATATGAGTTTTGTAAAAGGCTGGCAGAAGTCTTTTGACAAAGTGAAAAAAGGCAGTGTACAGTTGGAGATTCAGTATTCACAAGTGAAGGCGGATTTGGAACAGGTACATACACTTTTGAAAGATATGGAGAGTGCGCTTATATCCGTAAAGTCTGACATGGATAATACAGAGTTTGTGTCTCGCGTTCTAGATGCTGCAAAGGAATTGAAAAAGTACCAGGGACATTTTAATCACGAGTTCCTGATTAGTAAAGAGGATAAGGATTTTCATTTGACATATCAAACTTTGCTAGGATTGTGTAACAAGGGATTCAAGGAGCAGAGGGAAGTCTTAATTGTGCAAAGTGAGGTGGAGAATATCCTAGCAGTGACAGAAGAAGCCTTAGAAAAAGAATGGCCTTCTTATCGTGCAATGGCATATTTCTACATAGATAGGACAGATCGAGAAATTTTTGATTTGCCACATTCCGACAAAGTAGCAGAAGTAAATCGCATCTATGAGACAGAGTTTTTAGCTCCTATGAAACAGGTTTTGATAGAATGTTTCGGTGAGGAAAAAGCAAAATATACATTGGAGGTAGATGTATGGAACTGATAATTTTTATTGCAATTATTTCGTACATTGTTAAAGCGGTAAAAAAATCGAATGAAGCACAGCAAAATACAGCAAAGCGTCAGCAGGCAACTTATCAGATGCCAAAGCAGTCTACACGTGTAGATTCTGCAAAAGTACAAATACAAAGAGAGCAGATTCGTCAGGCCGCAATGCAGAATATTGAAAAGGCAAAGCAGCGTGCAAAGGAGAAAGCTAGCGAGATGTATGAACAGATGAATCTGTCAGAATATGTACCAGTGCAGAGTGATTCTACAAGTAGAAAAGAGGAAAACGAACATTTTAAGCAGGCTGATATGCATAGACAACAAGAAAACAAAGAAGCTATGCAACAGGTGCAGAAAGCGCGTGCAGAGGCACGTAATACGACTATTTTGCAGCGTGCAGTAGCGAATGCGGATGAAGATAAGACGGATGTGACTTTAGAAACGATGGAAGCCGAGCATAACCATTCCGAAAGAGTCTCAGCGGCAGTACATCATCATCCAGAAGATATTATTCCAGAAAACATGCTCGGAAAAGTAGAAGATTTGATGGTAAAAGGCTATGATGGAAATCTGTGCTTTGAAAGAGATTTTATAGGAGAAGGCCTGGATATGATTAGCCGTTTCTCTTATCAGTAATAGTAATTGAGGTAATAGAATGGAACGTAGACCAGTTGTCGGAGAAACTTACCGACATTTTAAAAATAAGAATTATAAAATTATAGCGATTGCACATCATTCAGAAACTGGGGAAGAGTTGGTAATTTATCAGGCTCTTTATGGTGATGGAATGGTATGTGCAAGACCATTAGATATGTTTGTGAGCGAAGTTGACCACGAAAAATATCCTGATGTAAAACAAAAGTATCGTTTTGAAAAGATAGAAACACCTGCTTTGGAGATGACGATTGAGGACCGTATGATGAAGTTCTTTGATGAAGATTCTCTTGAAGGAAAGTATCAGATTTTACTTACCATGCGTGAAGAGGTTACAGATACCATGATTGATAATATGGCAGTGGTATTGGATTTGGTAATCGAAGACGGACCAATCGCAAAGCGTTTTGATGATTTGAAACATGCGATTCAGACCAAGCAGCGTTACGAGCAGAACAATAGACTTAGATAGGAAGAGAAGAGTCGCATAGCGGCTCTTTCTTTGAAACAGGGGGAAGAATATGGAAATCGAAAGAAAGTACTTAGTGAAAAGTTTGCCAGATAATCTCGAAAGTTATGAGAAGAAACGCATTTCACAGGGATATTTATGTACAAATCCTGTTGTACGTATTCGACGTAGTAATGAGGAATATTTTTTGACATATAAAGGAAAAGGCTTAATGGCGAGAGAAGAGCATGAGTTTCCACTTACGGCGGAAGCCTTTGAACATATGCTTCCTAAGATAGATGGTATTTTGATTGATAAAATTCGCTATTTAATCCCATTGGATGAGGTGCATACAGCAGAACTGGATATCTTCCAAGGAACATTAGCACCACTTCGTTTGGTAGAGGTCGAGTTTGCATCAGTGGAAGAGGCAGAAGCCTTTGTGGCACCAGATTGGTTTGGGGATGATGTGACAAATTCTGGAGAGTATCATAATAGCAATTTGAGTAAGAAGTAGTATTTTGCGAATAGTATGATGATAGAAAGGATATAGTATAGTATGAAAAAATTAGGTGTATTCATGGCAGATGGATGTGAAGAAATTGAAGCACTTACTGTGGTAGATATTGCAAGACGTGCAGGAATTGAAGTTGCCATGATTTCAATAACTGGAGAAAAGACAGTAAAGGGTGCGCACGAAATTAATTTTGAAACAGACATTCCAGCGGAATTTATGGATTTTGATATGCTTGATGGTATTGTTCTTCCAGGTGGCATGCCAGGAACCTTAAATTTAGGTGCGAATAAATATGTATTACAGACAATTGTTGATTTTAATATTAAAGGCAAGTTGGTATCTGCAATTTGTGCAGCGCCAAGTGTTTTAGGCGAAGCTGGACTTTTGAAAGGGAAAAGAGCAACTTCTTATCCAGGCTTCGAGGACAAACTCATCGGTGCAGAACTAAGCATAGAACCTGTGGTTGTAGATGGAAATATTATTACCAGTCGTGGCATGGGAACAGCAATCCCATTTGCATTAGAAATTGTTCGCTACTTAGTGGATGATAAGACAGCAGATGATTTGGGGCATTCTATTATATATAAGTAGTCATGAGGGAAAGCCAAGTTTCGCTCGACCCGACGGCTTCGCAGTCTGTCAGATACTTCGTATCTGTGGCTCTCGCGATTTGGCTGAACGCCAAATACCAAAAATAAAAAGGAAAGTTGCGTACAAGCGAGCTTGAGCAACTTTCCTTTTCATTTTTTAAACTTGGCTTAACAGTTTATTTCATCTGCTCTTCCTGGCGTTTAATCATCTTTTTCACCATTTCACCACCGATAGATCCGGCTTCTCTAGATGTTAAGTCACCATTATAACCACTTTTAAGGTTTACACCTACTTCGTTGGCACATTCCTGTTTGAA
>JAZURS010000005.1:0-6580 GCA_045606325.1 Agathobacter sp. | reverse complement strand
AAGAAAAACAAACACTTTTTCTCTCCCTTCACAGCACAGGTAGAAAGGAGCAGGCATAATGCGATATGAACGTTCCAAATCCAGCATGTTCCTATTGGAGATTCTGATAAACATTCTGCTCTTTAGTATTTTATGCGTATGTAGTTTGCAGTTTTTTATCAAATCTTATCAACTAACAGAAAATACTACTACTCTTCATCATGCCGTAACAGCATGTAATAACGTAGCAGCAATATTCCAATCCAGCGATAACTCAGTTGATACAATAAAGAAAGTTTTTCCAAATGCAATTGAAGAAAAAGGACTCATCTACATTTATTTTGACGAAAACTATCAGGAATGTGATTCACAGAAGGTAGCTTACTACATAACTATTTCTGAACAGATAACTGAAATTCCTTCTGTCAAAATTTCCTTTTATAAAAATGGTGCAGATGCATCCTATTCGATTGATGTCTATCGTTACGAAGCGCAAACACTTTTAGATGCTCATGTAATGGCAAATACATCTGAATCCACCTCTGACGAAAGCGAGGTGTCCATAAATGAGTAAACGAGAAAGAAAGAATGCACCGGGATTTTCTAATTTTGGATTTTCTACTATCTTGCTTGCTTTTGTCATGATTTGTATCGTTACGATTGCTGCCCTGTCTCTTTTGACAGCAAATTCTGATTACAAACTTAGTCAAAAAGTAGCAGAAAAAAATTCAGCCTATTATGTAGCTGAAAAACAGGCCTATGAAACCTTATCAACGATAGATAGCCTATTAGCAAATGCCTACCATAATGCAAGTGATGCAAATGTATACTACAAAGAAGTAGAAACATCTCTACTGGCACTTGAAAATGGAAACTATGACAGAACCACAGGTTCTTATACCTATATGGTTTCTATTGCCGAAAACCAAAACTTAAAAGTAACCATTCTCATTCACTACCCATCTCAAGCGGGTGAATGTTTCTATGAGGTTGCAACTTGGCAATCTGTATATGAAGAAGTTGAAATTGATGAGGGAACCCTCGATCTTATAGATTAAGATAGAAAGGATTAGAAATGGACGTAAAGAACATATTAGCACAGGCAACTGAAAAAGGAGCTTCCGATATTTTTATTATCGCCGGTAAACCTTTGGCATATAAAAAACGCGGTAAACTCACACATTTAAACGATGACCGACTGATGCCTCCAGAGACTCACGAAATTGTAACTGGCATCTATGCATTGGCAGATCGTGACATCTCACATTTTGAAAAATTAGGCGATGATGACTTCTCATTTGCTATTCCAGGTGTATCAAGATTCCGTGTCAGCACCTATAAACAGCGTGGTGCTTACTCTGCTGTTATTCGTGTTATTGGATTTAATCTTCCAAAACCTGAAGAATTAGGTATCCCTGAAACAGTAATGAATTTAGCAAATACGAATAGCGGTATGATTTTGGTAACTGGACCAGCCGGAAGCGGTAAATCTACAACCCTTTCCTGCATCATCAACAAAATCAATCTGGAACGCGAAGAACATATCATTACTTTGGAAGATCCATTGGAATTCTTACATCGTCATGAAAAATGTATCGTTTCTCAGCGAGAAATTTCAACAGATACAGAAAGCTACTTAACAGCGCTCCGTGCAGCACTTCGTCAGAGTCCTGATGTAATCCTTTTAGGTGAAATGCGTGACTACGAAACCATCAATACTGCTGTTACCGCAGCTGAGACTGGACATGTGATTTACTCTTCACTTCATACTCTTGGAGCAGCAAATACCATCGACCGTATCATTGATGCTTTCCCAGCTTCACAGCAGCATCAGATTTGTATTCAGCTCGCAGCCGTTCTCCAGGCCGTAGTAAGTCAGAAACTTTTACCATCTACCGACGGTGGAATGGTTCCAGCCTTCGAAATCATGGTACTTACTCCTGCCATCCGAAACCTTATTCGCGAACGCAAAGTACACCAGATTGATGGTATCATTTACACTTCGGCTAATGACAATATGATTTCGATGGATACCAGTATCTATCACCTCTATCTCGATGGACGCATTACAAAGGAAACAGCTATCGCAGAAGCTGTAAATCCAGAAATGATGGAACGCCGCATAAACATAAAATAAAAAACTGCCGCTCACGCGGCAGTTTTTATTTTACTTATTTAATAAGGAGTGATTCTCCTGTCATCTCTGCTGGCTGTTCAAGGCCCATGATTTCAAGAAGTGTTGGAGCGATATCTGCAAGGCATCCCCCTTCACGAAGTTTCCAGTTTTCTTCACCGTTTACAAGGATGAATGGAACTGGGTTTGTAGTATGAGCTGTGTGAGGTTTACCTGTTTCGTAGTCTACCATCTTTTCTGCATTACCATGGTCAGCACAGATAAACATTACACCACCTGCTTCTTTTACTGCTTCTACAGCATCCCCTACAAGGCTGTCTACACGTTCTACTGCTGCTACTGCTGCAGGAATTACACCTGTATGACCTACCATGTCTGGGTTAGCAAAGTTGATAACGATTACGTCATATTCATCTGATTTGATTGCTTCAACAAGGTCTACACCTACTTCTGGAGCACTCATTTCTGGTTTTAAGTCATATGTTGCAACTTCTTTTGGTGAGTTTACAAGAAGACGAGCTTCGTCTACGTTTGGTTCTTCGATACCACCGTTGAAGAAGAATGTTACGTGAGCATATTTTTCTGTTTCAGCAAGACGTAACTGTTTCTTACCACATTTTGCAAGATATTCACCAAATGTATTTTCAATAGATTCCTTTTCAAATGCAATGATTTTATTTGGAATAGTTTCATCGTAATCTTTGAAACATACATAAGTAAGTGGAAGGAATCCTGTCTTTCTTTCAAATCCTGTGAAGTTATCATCACAGAAAGCTCTTGTCATTTCACGAGCACGGTCTGGACGGAAGTTGTAGAATACAACTGAGTCATTTGCTTTAACGATAGCACGTGGCTGTCCGTTTTCTGTAATAACAGTTGGAAGTACGAATTCGTCTGTTACACCGTTGTCATAAGAATGCTGCATAGCTTCTACAGCGCTTGTTTCTTGTACGCCTTCGCCTGCTACAAGTGCGTTGTATGCTTTTTCTACACGATCCCAGTTATTATCACGGTCCATAGCATAATAACGTCCTGAAAGGGAAGCTACTTTACCTACACCAATTTCTGTCATCTTAGCTTCAATCTGTTCTACAAAACCTTTTGCAGATGCTGGAGGTGTATCACGACCATCAAGGAAAGCGTGAAGATATACATTTTCAAGACCATTTCTCTTAGCCATTTCTAAGATTCCATAGATATGTGTGATATGGCTGTGAACACCACCATCTGAAAGAAGTCCCCAGAGGTGAAGATCTGAATTATTTTTCTTACAATTTTCGATAGCTGTAAGAAGTGCTTTGTTATCAAAGAATGTTCCATCGTTGATTTCTTTTGTGATTCTTGTAAGATCCTGATAAATGATACGGCCTGCACCGATATTCATGTGACCTACTTCAGAGTTACCCATCTGTCCGTCTGGAAGACCTACTGCAAGGCCTGAAGCGTTACCTTTTACAAATGGACATGCTGGGTTAAGTTTATCCATTACAGGAGTGTTGGCCATTGCTACGGCATTTCCTTCTGGATTTTCATTTAATCCATAACCATCAAGTACCATTAATACAACTGGTTTTTTGCTCATGTTATTTTCCTCTTTTCTTATATTTTGTATGTAAAAGCAAGATTTCTACTGTAGATTTCCTACAATATCAATTGCTCTTCCTTCTAAGTCTCGATTGCCGGTGTATCTACCATATCTCTTTCCAGACTGATAGTTCTCGGCTTTTATCATATGCGCATTACTTCCATTAGCAGTATTATATACAAATCCATCTCTGTCAATTACCACATTTCTTGAAATATCCGCCATGAATTTATAAAAATCATCTGCTTCCTCTCCTGAAAGAATGGTTGTTGTCAGATTCTGCTGCTTACATGGAATCATGCGAAGTGCAAGGTCACCATCATCATTAATTTGAATCTGTGCGATTGTGGTATACAGTGTTCCAGTAGAGAACCAGAAATTGCCCAGACTAAAACATACTGGCACATCATCTATATACTCAATTCCCTGTAAACGGTGTGGATGTCCACCAATTACCGCATCCGCACCAGCATCTACAAATGCTTTCGCAAGATCATACTGTGACGTATTATACTGATATGTTCCTTCGGTTCCCCAATGTACATTAGCAATCACATAATCACTGTTTTTTGCAGCTTCTGCAATTACTTGCTTATAAATAGTTGGATCTAAGGTTTTTAATACGCCTGCTTCTGTCTCTGTAGCTTCCTTTGTAAACCTGTAATACTTTTCAATTTCTGTAGCCGTTACAAAGGCAATCTTCCTTCCGTTTGCCACATAGTATTGAATTGTTTTCGCTTCTGCCAGATTCTTTCCAGCACCCATGGTTTCAATCCCATAACTTTTTAGAGTTTGAATGGTATCCATAAGTCCGGACTCTCTGTAATCATAAGTATGATTGTTCGCAAGATTAGCTAAATCTGCACCAAATGCATTCAAAAGGGAAACATTAGCCGTCTTTGCACGGAAAGTATAGGCTTTTGATTCCTGTTTATCCCCTCCGTCACTGAAAACAAACTCATTATTGATAACCGAAATATCTGCTCCCTGTAATTCCTTAACAACTTCTTTAGATATACAGTCATAAATGCCATTTGGTCTCTCGTTTGCAGCCTGCATAGTATGCCAATCATCCGCAAGATTAATATCACCTGTTAAGTCTATGGAAACTACATCTTCACTTGCACATTCCTGCCAATGCACATTTTCCAACTGATAAGTAGAATAACCTAAATCCTTACAATACATCAGCCACAATACATGCATCGAATTATCTGTATGCTCATACCACAAACGTTCATCGATATATCCCTCATAAAGACGGTATGCAATATCCATTATGGTATCATCACCATAGTTTTTACTAATCCAATGTAAAAAAGACTGGTCAATCGGATAACCCTTATGAAATTCTCTCGTACTTTTTTCTAGTATTATCGTAAACGCCTTTGACAAGTCGTTAATAACCACCTTGGTCTGAGGACGAATAGGTCTGAGTAATGGATTTTTATCTAAAATACTTTCTAACTTCTCATCACCTTTTCCGGTAACTACATTTACCCAGTTAATACCGGTATGATGAAAAATCCCAACACCTATCGCCACGATTAATAATACTGCCAAGCATATATTTCCTATGCGTCTTTTGTTCATAGAAACTCCTCTTGTGTATCAATATCCGCAACACTTTCATTATAGACAAATCTCTACCTTTTTACAAGAGAAAAAGCCCCATGTATCAAAGCAAAAACAGAAAAAGAGAGACCTTAAAAGGCCCCCCTCTCTCTACATTTCTTTATAGGAATTAGTAGTTTACGATCTTTCCAAAATCAGCTTTGAGTGATGCACCACCTACGAGGCCACCATCAATGTCTGGTTTTCCAAAAAGTTCTGCTGCATTTGCACCGTTTACAGATCCGCCGTACTGAATACGTACTGCTTCTGCTGTAGTTTCGTCATACATTTCTTTAATGCATTCACGAATAGCTGCACATACTTCCTGAGCCTGGTCAGATGTAGCTGTTTTACCAGTTCCGATAGCCCAGATTGGTTCATAAGCGATAACTAAAGAAGCTACCTGTTCTGCTGTTACGCCATCTAAATCAGATTTAATCTGAAGACGAATCCAGTCAAGAGTTACACCCATTTCGCGCTGTTCAAGTGATTCACCACAGCAAAGGATTGGTGTAAGACCAGCTTCTAAAGCTTTCTTTACCTTTTTGTTTAAAAGTGCATCATCTTCTTTGAAGTAATCTCTTCTTTCAGAATGTCCGATGATAACATATTTTACACCAGCATCTACAAGCATTTCTGCTGAGATTTCACCTGTGTAAGCACCTTTTTCTTCGAAGTACATGTTTTCAGCACCAACCTGTACGTTTGTGCCTTTAACAGCTTCTACTACTGGTACGATATCGATTGCAGGTACGCAGTATATTACGTCTACAGAATCAGATTCTACCAATGGTTTTAATTCTTCTACTAATTTTACAGCCTGGCTTGGAGTCATATTCATCTTCCAGTTGCCGGCTACGATTTTTCTTCTAGACATGTTAATTTCCCCCTGTTTTTATAAGGTAGTTCGGTTCACTAGGCTCTGTCTTCGCTTTCAGCTCGCCAATCGCCAAGTTCCTCCGAACAAAGTTCGCACTAAATTCAGGCATCGTTAACACTCACCTTCATTAAGTGCTCTACTTTTACTTATTGTCTGCTGCTACTACGCCTGGAAGTTCTTTGCCTTCTAAGAATTCTAAAGAAGCTCCACCACCTGTAGAGATGTGTGACATCTTGTCGCCATAACCCATCTGGTTAACAGCAGCTGCTGAGTCACCACCACCGATGATTGTTGTTGCGTCTGTATCAGCTAATGCTTTTGCTACTGCAAGTGTACCAGCTGCAAGTGTTGGGTTTTCGAATACACCCATTGGTCCATTCCAAACAAC
>JAZURS010000004.1:0-15485 GCA_045606325.1 Agathobacter sp. | reverse complement strand
CTAAGTAAATGTAGGGTTTCCACACCATCCACTTCCGGCATCATATGATCCATCAAAATCAAGTGGTACTTTTTCTTTCTGGTAAAATCCAAACTCTCCAACCCACTTTTAGCCGTATCCACCTGTATCTTGGTCCGTTTTAACAATGCTTTCATCAAAGTCAGATTCATGGCATTATCATCTACCACCAGCACGCAAGCCTCCGGTGCCGTAAAGACATTCTCTGTGCCCTTACTTTCCTTACTGCTCTCACGAGCAGACTCCTCATAATTACCAATTTCACGATTGTCCGTTATCTTCTGTGGAATAGATACCGTAAATGTGGAACCGATTCCATACTCACTTTCCACTGTAATTTCTCCATTCATCTGCTCCGTCAACTGCTTTACAATATTTAGTCCCAGTCCGGTTCCTTCCACATTGCGGTTCTTATTCAGATTCAAGCGTTTAAATTTATCAAACAACTGTGGTATATCCTCCTTCTTTATACCCTCACCGGTGTCCGTTACTGCAAAACACAAAACAACCATATCCTCTGTTTTTTCTTTATAAAACACCTTCAAGGTAACCGTTCCTTCTTTTGTATACTTCACTGCATTGGAAATCAAATTTGTCAAAATCTGTTTCATACGCAATTCATCTCCAAGCAGTCCTGATGGAAGTTTGGAATCTACCTCAATCTTAGTAGAAATTGGTTTTCCGCCCACTCTGGCATTTAATAGCAATTTTTCATCACTAATCAGCTTGGCCAGTTGATAGGAATTTTCCACTATTTCCAGCTGACCGGATTCAATTTTTGAAAAATCCAGAATCTCATTTACCAGTTCCAAAAGCATATCACTGGCACTACGGATATTCTGTGCATAGCCCCGCACGGATTCTTCTTCGCTTTCCCGAAGAATCATCTCATTCATTCCAATCACTGCATTAATAGGAGTACGGATTTCATGAGACATATTAGACATAAAAGCTGATTTTGCTTTGTTTGCCTCCTCCGCACGGATTTTTTCTGCTTCTGCTTTTTCTTTTTCAGCTTCTATCTGCTCCATCAGTTCATGATGCTCGGTATTATCAATCAAAAGCATACTATGACCGATGGTTTTGTTCTTTTGCGTAATAGATTCTACTTCTTTTACATAGTGTCTACCACCTAAATCTACACAAACACTATAATCATAGAACATCTTTATTACTTCTTTTGGAATTAATTCACTCTTTTCTAAATCCTTAAGTTCTGGGAATAATGCCTTCGCTGTAGGATTGGCATCCAAATATCCATACTGATTATCCACGATAATCAGTGCATTATCTGTATGATCGATAACCCAATCACGTCCCTGATCTGTAACATAGAAGAAGTTTCCTCGAATAGCACCCAGAATAATAGATAAAATCGAAAGGGATGCAGAAAGAGGCACTACGTCATATGGAAGCACAAATAATAATCGAATATGTAATGCTACTACGATAACAAATTGTGCACCTACCAATCGGGCTAAGTTAAACCGTTCTTCCTGTGCTCTTACTTTAAACATACGAATCGTAGAAACTATCATTCCTACTATTAACATGATGCAAAGAATACAGTTTCTTACCATATACAATACACTAGGAACTGTTTGAACTAAATTAAAACCCCATTTATCAAATCTATGAATGTTGACATCTAAGAAAACCACATGTAATGGGTCCCCAATAAACAAGTTAAATAAAAACAGTACTTCTATGCACATCCATGCAGACAGAATGGAAGTACGTAATTTCTGTGAACCCAAATTTAAATAAGTTGCTATAAAAAGCATAAACGCAAAATAGAACAAAGTATTTGCCAGATACAAAACTTTGTTCGCCATTAGTACCGCATCCTGTGTTGGTGCACCCAACATCAATAAATAAATACAGTTGATAAACAAGCATCCAATATTTGCCAGAAGCAAACTCATAGACGCCTTTGTTGGTTCTTTTTTAAATAATGCAAGACAGCCCAACATTGGAATACCTACTCCAATAAGCTGTAACCATGGTGCAATCAAAAATATTCCCATAGTTTTAACCTCCTATTTCTTCTATCAAGGCTAATATCTGTGGTGCGATACGTTCATGTTCTTTTTCCGTAATTTTTTTACATATTGGATATGCCATCATCATAAGAACTAAACCGACACCGCCTAAAACCACACTTAGAAGAACCCAGTCCAGTCCAAGAACAAGCACTAAGGAAAGTCCACCGCCAAAAAGAAGACAGCCAGCCAATCCGATAAAAATACTTATCATAGTTCCTTTCATAGCAACAGATTCGTCTAATTTACGCAGTTGTTCCAACTTATCATCTTGCTTGGGCATATATTTACTACGAATACGTTCTACCTCTGCCTGTTGTTCTGCAGAATATGTAAATTCGAAACCTTGCTTATTGTTCTCCATTTGCATTCAACTCCTTAACTTCTCTCTGTGCTGCATATATCATAAACGCAGCAATTGTATTAATTGCAATTGTAACCGCAATCCCTGTTAAAGTGTTCATAAGACCATTGTTTATTTCTGCTCCTTGCCCACCAAAACTTGTAAGCATTGCTACTTGAAGGGTAAAAATAGATACAATCGCCTTTACCATATCAATACGTTTTACTGCTGCATATACCGGATTGTTGCGAGTTCTGTATTTAACCATATTGATAATTGCCATCGTAAAACAGTAGAATGTGAATGCTGCAAGACCAATCGTCACTATCATATGATATTCTATCGTCTGCTTCTGAACAATTACCATAAACATGATTACGGAAACTGCTACATTTAAAAGCATCATCAACCATCCGCACACCTTAAAGTTTTGTAATCCTCTGCGATACATCGCCTCTTCCGTAAGTCCTTTTACCTGAGATCTGAAAATTACCACGAAACGCATGATACTTAAAATAACATTGTATCCTGCCATTGCAAACAGCCAGGAAGAATTGTATAAAAATCCTAATATAATCTTAAACGTAGCAAATACGAAGTTGATAAGAAGTCCTCTATACATCGAAATACGCATACGAAGTTCCTTATCTGTCAGATACGCATTCGCATATCTATTTGCATAGACGCCATTCTTTATATTCATTACAATCCTTGGAATTCTGGCACAGACAACAACCAGTGTGTAAAATGCAACTACATAAAACAGAATTGCAAGTATATGGGTTTCCAAATGATTTACAAATATGTAGATTAATCCTACTACTGTCAAATTAAACAATAGAAAAATAATAATTCTATATGGAAATAGAAGGCTTTTTCCTATTTTCAACCAATCAATTTGTTTATTCATCTTTACTTCTATTAAGTCTAACCGTAAATGTACTACCCTCACCTAATCGGCTACTTACGGATATTTCTCCTTTACAAATATCTATTACTCGTTTTACAAGAGCAAGCCCTAAACCATTGCCCTTTGTTGCGTGGGAGGTGTCTCCCTGATAAAATTTCTTAAAAATATTCTGTCCCGTCTCAGGTGTCATGCCACAACCAGTGTCTTTTACCTGTATGTAAGCATAGTCGTCATCCGCATAGAGATTCAAGCTTACTAATCCACCAGCCTCTGTAAACTTAAGTGCGTTCGAAAGCAAGTTGTTCCATACAAGACTAAGAAGTTCCTTATCAGCATCAATATATACGCCATCCGTAATGTCTGCTTCAATCTCTATTTCGCGAGATTCCCATACGGACTCAAACTCCAACATACATTCACAAAGTTGCTCGCCCAAATCATACTTTTCTGCATTTGGATAAATCTGCTGATTTTCTAACTTGTTTAATTTCAAAATATTTGTTACCAAAGCGGATAAACGTCTCGTCTGCTCTGTAATCGCTTTACCGTATTCAATACGTTTCTCATCAGAGAGCTCGGTTGCTTGTAAAAGTGTACCGTAGTTTTGCATAACAGCCATAGGCGTCTTCATTTCATGAGATACATTCGCTACAAAATCTGTACGTAAGGTCTCTACACCAGACAGTTCCTGTATCATATCATTTAAAAGAGTAATTACTTCATCGATTTCATTTCCACTATCTGGTCCCTTTATGTAATTAATGCGCACAGAAAAATCACCTGCTACTACCTTATCAAGTGCTTCTTGAATTCTCTGCATTGGAAGTTTTACCGTAACATAATGATAAACAGAGTCCGCCACTGTAAACATAACAGCAAGAAACAGAATATTACCAATAATTACAATTGCTGCATAATTTCCATCTGTATGTAATTTCTGTTCGTAACTGAAGAAAAGCACAAAGTTTACTACAACAACGAATGCAAATAATGCAATCCCCATGGCAAATCGACTCAGCCATCTCAACCAATTCTTACTCATAACTCCTCCAACCTATACACGACCTATTTAATAATCGCTTTATATCCAAGTCCGTGTACAGTTACAATTTCAAAATCATCACAATCTGACATTTTATCACGAATCTTTGTCATATATACATCCACCGTTCTTGGACCAGAGAGAGACTCTGCATCCCAAAACTCTTCCATCAATTTTGTACGTGTAAATGTTTTCTTTGGATAAGATAATAATTTATATAAAATATCAAATTCTCTTACAGTAAGAACGATTTCCTCTCCGTCCAAATAAGCACTGTGCTCTTCTGCATCAAGCACGAGTTTACCAATTTCTAATTTCTTATTTGTATTTATCTTAGCTCTGCGAAGAAGTGCTTCCACACGAAGTAATAGCTCTTCCAAATCAATAGGCTTAATCATGTAATCATCAATTCCTACTCGAAAGCCTTTTCTCTTAGATTCCAGGTCATCTCTTGCTGTCATAAAGATGATTGGAATCTCCTTATTAATATCTCTTACATTTTCTGCAAACTCGAATCCATCTGTCCCTGGCATCATGATATCTGAAATGATTAAGTCAAACATAGTTTCATACATCATGTCATAAGCTTCTTCTGGTTCCATCGCCCCTTTTGCCTCAAATCCATTCTGATTTAAGTATGAACAAACCGTACGGTTCAAATCTTTATCATCTTCTACAACTAAAATATTAAACATAGTCCCCTCCTGTTTTTTTAACAGTATCCCATAGCAATGTTAACGAATTGTTAACCCAATTATAAAATTCCACCTGTTCTTTCAAAAAAAGCATATACTGCTGTCTCATAACTAGGTGTATCTACACAATGGCTCATGCCGTGTGCCGCACCTTTAATTAGAACCAACTGCACATGCTCTTCTCCCGCCAGCCGGCAATCCATACTCATAGAGCATGGAACAAAATCATCTGCATCCCCATGCAAGATCAATGTTTCTATATGACCATCACGTACCGCTTCTACCGCTGAACTTTCCTCTATATCAAACTTCCCTATCCAGCTTGCACTAAGCTTTGCTATGGCATAGGTCAATTTCACCGGAAATCCCATTTGTTTTATTACACTACAAAGGATTGCTTTCGGTGAAGAATATGGACAATCTGCTAAAATCCCAATTACATTTTTAGACAACCCAACATTGGAGGACATCAGTACTGTCGCTCCACCCATGGATAATCCACTCAAATAAATTTTTTGATTTTCTCCAAATCGCTTTGTAAAATACTCTACCCAGCTACGAACATCGTAGCGTTCCTTTATTCCAAAAGTAATTGTCTTCCCCTGACTCTTTCCGTGTGCTCTCTGATCTGCCAAAAGCACATTAAATCCTAGTTTTCTAGTATAAAGAAACATTCCATTTCCATCGCGAATCGCACTGCAACGATATCCATGAAAAAACATAATTAACGGTGCATCATCATTTAAATGATAGTATTTCCCTCTCAACACTAAGCCATCATGGGATAAAACCTCTACTTCTTCGTATGGGACCTCTAGCACCTCTTTTACACATTTTGTAATGGTATCATGGTAAGCATCATACATCTCTCCGTGTGGCAAAGAGTTGTCATCGCCCATATATCGTCGGTTAGACGAAAAAATCACATCATAAATAACAAATAAAAATACTACAAATAGCAGCATTACTACTATTAAAAACAAAACCACTATTACTACTTCCTCTAATTAAATTTTCTGCTCCAATACTATTTATTTGTATGTTTTGAAGCAAAATATGTAGGAATCAGCGTAAGCACACTCATAATACCTGCTGCAAAGAATAACACGTTTGATGGTGCCATTCCTTCGTTTCCGTTAATAACTACAGGATTACCAAATGCCTGGATAATAATATTCGCTGTGGAAGGTCCTAAAACCATAGGAATCATTACATTGAAGATAATTCTTACACCTTCAAACTGACCAAAGTTTCCTTCTGGATAGAGGTTTTTGGTCCAAGCAGTCGTGGTCTGCATAATAAGTACATACCCAATACCAGCCAAGATAATGCCTGGAAGTAAAAGTGGAATCGTTTTTCCTGCAACACCGATTACAAATAATCCAATAACAGAGAAAACAATACTTGCAATAATCATTTTCACATGCTGACCATTATTAATTGCTTTTGTAGCAGGAATTGTTGCTAAAATAGCAAGTCCAAGACCAACACCCTGTAAGATACCTGACATACCTTCATCATAACCTAATGTGTAAATGAAGTAGTTTCCAATGTGTGCGTAATAGAAATTAAAACAAATAAAGTACACACAGCTAATTAAAAATACACAGAATAATTCTTTGTTTTCTTTTACCGTCTTGAAATTAAATACAGAGAAAACCTGATGCCAGAAACCTTTTTCGTCGCGGTTTGGCTGTAAGTTTTCACCTTCTTTCATAAAGAAGAATCCAACGGTACCAATAATCATTACAGAAACACCCATAATGATAAAGAATGCAAAGTAATCTAAGATACTAATCAAGATACCACTTACCACTGTACCTACAATTGTTGCAATGATAGGAAGGGCAGCTAGTGCGGCACCAATCTGTCCACGATTCTTCTCATTGGAAATATCTGTAGTCCAACTACTGAAAGCTGCATCATTACCCATACTACCAAAGAAACTCATAAGTGCATCCATAGCAACAATCATAACTGCAGCAGCGATAATTTCGTTCTTTGGAAGGAATTCTGACACCCCAAATAAAATAGTGAAAATGCCCCAAAGTACATATCCAATAAAAATAAATGGACGTCTTTTTCCTTTTCTGTCACTCATTGTGCCCCAGAAGAAGGTACTGAATGTAGTTACGATAGATGAAATTGCTGTCATCCAACTAATAATCCACGCATATGGTCCAATCTTTGCATAAATAAAAGTATTAAACCACTGGTTTTCTACATTCCAGCAAAGCTGTCCTGCCAAGCCTACTACCCAGATAAGTATCCATTCTCTTCTACCGATTTTTTCTGCGATATTTTTCTTTTCCATAAGTGTTCCCTCTTTTTCTTTATTTATCCCTGCTAAAACTAAACTGGAGCATCATTCTCTAGTACTTTCTCCATAAAACTTTTTAGCATTTTTAAATAACGTTCTGAATCCGACACAATGCATTCCGCATGGTCTACGCCTTCATATAAATGTAATTCTTTATATCCTTTATTTACCTCATACATTTTCTCACTATGCCAATGCGCCGTAAAATTATCATTTGTACCATGCACAAAGCAAATAGGTATCTCATTTTCTTTTAATCTATCAATTGGCCGAATCTCTTGGAACCAGAAACCAAAAAACAATTTTCCAAATGGTGCCGCCATATCTGCAAACCATCTCGGCAAGTGAAATCCATCCCATATTTTCCAACGTAACACGGGAAGAATCTCACTATAACCACAGTCATTTACGATAAAATTCACTTTTGGTTTATATGATAATGCCATGAGTTGAAGTCCTGCTCCCATGGATTCTCCGTGAAGACCAATACGGATATCACGCCCATACCTTTCATAAGTATCCTCAATAATTGCCATCAAGTCCCTTGATTCACGCAATCCAAAAGTTACCGTCGTAGGTTTATTCACTCCATGACCTCTGTTGTCATAAATAACACAGTTCACTCCAAGTTTTCTCCAAAGCACTGCGTATTTGTACATACCATATCTCGTACTGGTATAACCATGCGACAAGACCACATACTGTTTATTCGTTGGGTCTCCAGGTACAAAACCTACCCACAACTCATGACCATCATATGTCTTCACTGTATGTTCATTTACGATTTCCAGGCTCTCCCCCTGCATAAAATCGTGACGTTTTAGATATTCTTTCTCATATTCTAATGTATGTACTTTGGGTCTTACCGCAAATCTTGCTAATAGCATAAGAACTAACGATAAAACCACTAATATAACAAGTATTATACCTAAAAAAAACTTCATGTTGTGCCCCTTAAATCTATATTTTGGCAGACTCGCCCTATTGTTTGTATTATACCGCGAAATGAAGCATTCATCAACAAAAAAGGGTGCAACCGAAGTTGCACCCTAATGAAGATTTATTCTATTTAATGTCTTCTACTGTTTTAATCTGTTCCATAGCCTGTTCTAATGTCATGCCCTGCGCTACTAATTCTTTACGAGCAGCATTGATAGCCTGAATTTCTTTCATACGTGGTCCAGATAATTCATAACCCTTCATTGCCCAAAGAGTAATTGCCCAAGCACACATAGGTACGATACAGAATAATGCGATAACTACCCAGTTCATACCTGGCGCATATGGTGTTTCTGCTACCGGTAAATTTTCAAGTCCGATAATAGTAACTGCAATACCTACAACTGTTGCAGCTAATGAAGATACTAATTTATCTACTAATGAGAATAATGTACCCATAATACCTGGGATGTATTTACCAGAACGATATGTTTCATAGTCTGCACAGTCCGCTACCATAGGAATTGGCATATCTGCTGTTGAGTAGTAAGCACCATAACCAAGACCAAAGAAAATGATAAATACAACAGTATAAAGGTTAATTGAAAGTCCATTTGGTCCCATAATGCTTAAGTTTACAGCTGGGTTACCTGGCTGCCACATAATAAGGAGAATAAGTACTACTACATAGCAAGCAAGTGCAACACCAACGTACTTCTGAAGAGATGCTTTCTGTCCCTTCTTCTGTGATGTATTTACAGTTAAAGCAAAGAATGGAGCAGAGAATACATATCCAAGAACCATCATTGGAAGGTATAATCCGTCGTAATTGCCCATCATACATCCGTATAACATACAAAGAACTGTCATGTTTGTTGCAATAGATAATGCTAATTTACATGTACCACCTGCAATCATAAGTCTCTGCATTGGTTTGTTTGCTTTGATAATTTCAACATATTCTGAAACTTTAACTTTTTCCTGAGCTCCGCCACCAATACCAAAGTATTTAGAATTATCTTTTTCCCAAATACCAATTACAGCAAGAACTGTAAGTGCAATTGAGATTACAATACCGATTGGTGCAAATGTTGCATAAAATTCTGGTGTATTGTAGTCACCAACATTAGAACGAATGATTGGTGCTAATACCTGCATGAGGCCCATACCAGCCATAGAACCAATTGTATTAAAGATTGTAAACAATGGTCTCTGTTTTGGATCGTTTGTAAGCACGCTCTGTGCAGAACGTGTTACAGAAGTCTGGAAAGTATAACCAATTACCCAAACCATATATAATGCAACAAACAATACATATCTTGCCCATGCCATAGATTCTGGAACAAATGGTGTAAATATGTAAAGAGCAATTGTTGATATAGCCATAATCGCGTTACCGATTACCATGAAAGGACGGAATTTACCGAACTTACCATCTGTACGGTCCATTAAGGCACCAATGATTGGGTCTGTGACAGCGTCAAATACACGCATTACAGTAATCATTGTTGTTGCAAATAATGTAGCGATTCCAAGTACAGTGTTACCAAAAGTAGCAATGTAAGAAAGAATCAATACGAAGTACACATTTGTAGCACCATTATTCATTGGAAACAGCGCTAACTGGTACATTTTGGCGCGGTTTACGCCATCGTTAGCTGTTACGTTTTCTTTACTCATTTCTCATTACCTCTCTTTATTTTTAGAACCAGTTCTTGGTATCAACCTTAGGAGCTACATACTCTGGATGATCCTCGTCTGATCTAATAATTACAGCATTATCTGTTAAATTGCCAGATTTTACTTCTAACTTGTTTTCACCATCGTTAAGAGTTACTTTGAATTTGAATACATTTTCACCCTGTTTAGTTTCTACTAAGTTTCCATTTAAATAAAGTGATACTTCTGGCTGATTAGAGTACACTGTAATTTCCTGTGCATAGTTCTTACGATATGTAAAACGTCTATTTGCGATGTAAACGAATGCATCTTTCTTGTTCCAGTATGCTTTGTAAAGGTAGAAGCAGTCTTTCTTCAATTTACGGTCAAAGGTAACCATACCTTTATGGTTCATACCTGGTTCCCCACCCTGATTACGATCATCAGCTGCGAAGTCAAACATATTCCAAATGTAAGTACCCCACATATATGGATGACGTTTGAAGCATTCTAACATGAATTCATGGTAAATATTCTGATATTCTTCTGTATTATCACCACGTTTTGGTTTTTCTGCATGGAGGTTTGGCATACCTTCTGCACCGTACTCAGAATATCCTAAGCAACGGTTTGGATAAATAAGGTGATAGAAACCAATCCATAAATCATTTAACCAAAGGAATGGTACATACCATCCAAGGTAGAGGTTCCAGGCTACGATATCTGTAATCTTTGTCACTCTGTTGAATGGTCCACACATTGCGTAACAAGCCATTGTTGTAGGTCTTGTTGGGTCCATTTTGTGAACAAATTCCTGTAATTCTTTGTGGTTCTTTAACATGTCAGCTTTATCTGTTACTTTAATTGTGATTTCGTTTGAAATACCCCAAGTAACGATAGATGGATGATTGTAGTTCTGTGCAATCAATTCTTCCATCTGATCATGTGTATTCTTATTGCCACCTGGCATATGGTGTGAAATGTATGGGATTTCAGCCCAAACAACCATACCTTCTTTGTCACAAAGATCATAGAAATACTGATCATGCTGATAGTGAGCAAGACGAATTGTGTTTGCTCCGATTTCTTTGATCATTTCCATATCTAATTCCATGTTGTCATGGTTAATTGCATTACCAATTGCTTTCCAGTCCTGATGACGAGAAACACCATGAAGAGGATATGATTTTCCATTCAAATAGAAGCCTGTCTTTGGATCAAAGTGAATTGTACGAATACCACAGGCACTAGATACTTCATCTACTGCTTTGCTATCCTTATACATAGTTGCTGTCACTGTATAAAGATATGGATCTTCAAGACCGTTCCAAAGATGTGGATTTTCTACAGTAAATACGACATTCTTTCCATCTGCTGTAGCTACTACCTTGCCTTCTGCATCAAGAAGAGAAACTTTGATTTCTACACCTTCAGATTTTGTAAATGTATCAACACGTACTTCTGCATTGTCACCTTTTACTTCTGGAGTAATCTTGATACCTTTGCTTCCGCAATAATCTAAATCAAAATGATCTTTGTTTACTACTAACCATTCTACATCACGATAAATACCGCCATAGAAAGTAAAGTCAGCCATCTGTGGATATACACGATCATTTTTGCTATTATCAACCTTTACTACAATCTTGTTCATGTCTTCAATCACGTCTGTTACATCTACACGGAAAGTAGAATAACCGCCGTCATGCTGAGCCACTACTTCTTTTCCATTCAATACTACGTTTGCTGTAGCATTAACACCATGGAACTGCAAGTAAACCACTTCTGTTTCCTTGTCAAATTTTGGGGCAGCTACTTCTGTTTCATAAGTACATGTGCCACGTCTGTAGTCACCACCACCATCTTGTCCATCAAGGGCATTCCATGTGTGTGGCAAGTCAAGCTTTGTCTGGCTACCGTCTAAATCTGTAAATAACCAGTTTTTCATGAATGTTGTTGTTTTTCTCATATTTCTTGTCCTCTCCCAATTTATATATATCTTCCAAATAATATATACGTAATGTAATTTGATGATTATAGCATTTTTTCTTGATTTTTCTAGCATCTAAAACGAGTTTTTACTATTTCTATGCCATCTTGCTATAAATATTGTTTCAAATCCTCTGACGAGTCTTCAATCTTTGCAATTGCACCCTTTACAGTGTTTGCATGTTTCAAACTGGTCTCACTCATTTCGCGAACCTGATCTGCACTAGCAGTTACTTCTTCAGTTGCCGCTGATAGCTGCATGATGTTATCTACCAGTTTATTGTTAGAATCTGTAAGACCATATATTCTCAGGTCAATTTCATTAATATTGTCAATTAATACCGACATATTATTTTGAAGTGTTTCAAATGCATCTGCTGCTTCACCAATCTTTTGGTTCTGACTCTCTGTTGCTTCCACAGAATCATGAACTGAAGTCATTACTTCATCTGCATTTTCATTTAATTCATTTACAATGCGTGTAATCTGTTCTGTCGACTCTCTGGTCTGTTCTGCCAACTGACGAATCTGATCAGATACAACTGCAAATCCACGACCAGCCTCTCCTGCACGAGCACTTTCAATAGATGCGTTCAAAGCCAACATCTTCGTCTGATTCGAAATATTATAAATAATATTTGTAAACTCAGCCACTTCTTTTGTCTTCTCCTGAAGACGTTCCATCGAAGATGTAACCTCATGATTGGTGTTCGCAATCTGTACCGCCTGCACCTTAAGAATTTCCATTGCTTCGATATTTTCCTGTATGCTGGCATTTGATTCTTCCGCAATGCTTACCATTTCTTTGGAACGTCCGCCCGTTTCCTCAATCGCCATCTGGATATCCTGACTCATACCATTCTGAGCTTCAATACTTCTTGCTGTAAGAGCTGTCGCTTCAGCAATTTCCATCATATTGAAAGCTACGCTTTCTGTGGTATGTACCAATTCATCAATCACATCTACACTTTCTGTAGCATTATCATGTACGTTTCGGGTAACCCCAACGATACCATGATACATTTCCTGCTGCTTTTCGTTTTGTTCAGCAACTGCACCAAGCGCATGGTCACTAAACATCTTTGCAGCATAACTTACACGTTCCAATACAAAGAAAACTAAAAGTGCACACCACATACGAAGGAAATAGTCTACGTTATTTACACAGTTTCCTGTGAAAAGTTGTACCACTGCAACTCCTACATAGATAAGGGCATATAAAATTGCCGCTATACGGAATGTTTTTGTATCATAATAAGGGATTTGTAAAATCAGCACTACAAACAAGCAGAAGAAAACAAACTGTGCATCTGTCAGACCACCGATAACAATCGTCTCTATTCCTGCTTGCACCAGCACCATTCGATATACCTTCTTACTACCTTTGTCCTTAAAGAAGGTAACAAAATTGATGATTACGATAGCTACAACCAATGCTGTATTTACATAAACCACAATTGGATTTATCATTTTCCAACTGAGTTTAAACCATGAGTACAACAAAAACAGTACCCATATCATACAGGTTGCAACCATATAGATTTTATTCAAATATGCAACACGATTCGCTTCTATGTTGAAGCGAAACTTCTGTTCCTTTTTGTCCCCCATCGTTTTCCTCCGATTCTACTTACACACACTTTTATCTATTATACAACAAAAGGATGGTTTTATAAAGGAACAAATCACTAAATTTTGTATGGTTTTGTTGCTTTTATACAATCAATTAGTTATATAAGCCATAAAAATTGTATATGGATAGTAAAAGGATTTTTTCTTGAATTTATATAACTCTAGTGTATAATAAGAATATCTTTTTATAACGAGGTAATGGGTATGGAACGTTTATTAATCCCCAAAAACTATGAATCAGAATTAGATTTACATGATACACAAATTGCGATAAAAACTATTAAGGATTTCTTCCAAGGACTTCTGGCACAGCGACTTCGCCTGGCACGTGTTTCTGCACCACTTTTTGTAGATCCTACAGCGGGTTTGAATGATAACTTAAATGGCTATGAACGCCCTGTATCGTTTGGAATCAAAGAACAGGACGACAAACCTGCAGAAGTCGTACATTCATTAGCAAAATGGAAACGCTATGCGCTAAAGAAATACGGCTTTACTTTAGGTGAAGGTATTTATACTGATATGAATGCGATTCGTCGTGATGAAGATACTGATAATATTCATTCTATTTTTGTTGACCAATGGGACTGGGAAAAGGTTATCTCTAAAGAAGACAGAAACCTTGAATATTTAAAAGAAACTGTTCGCACCATCTATAAATGCCTTAGAAAGACCGAACAGTTCATGGCTATTCAGTATGACTATATTGATTTAATTCTACCAAAGGACATCTTTTTCATCACTTCTCAGGAACTATTGGATATGTATCCTGATAAAACAGGAAAAGAAAGAGAATACCTTATTGCTAAAGAAAAAGGCGCCGTATGTCTCATGCAAATTGGGGACAAATTAGAAAATGGTGAACCACACGATGGTCGTGCACCAGACTATGATGACTGGGCACTGAATGCAGATATCATTGTATACTATCCTGTATTAGATATTGCTTTAGAACTCTCTTCTATGGGTATTCGTGTAGATAGAAAAGCCCTAATGGAACAATTGGAAAAAGCAAATTGCATGGATCGTGCAGAGTTACCATTCCATAAAGCCGTTCTTAAAGACGAACTTCCATACACCATCGGCGGTGGTATCGGACAATCACGTATGTGTATGTTCTTCTTACGAAAGGCACATATTGGCGAAGTTCAAAGTTCGCTTTGGCCAGCAGATGTGGTAGAACAATGTGAAATAAACGGAATAAAACTATTGTAACTCAAAAAACCTCGGGATTATCTCCCGAGGTTTGCTTTTTCTATATCCTAGCCAATATATTTATCCATCTTGTGTGATACTTCTAAGATGCCATCTAAAATATCTCTTGCTTCTTTTGAATTTCTAAAATTCTCTTCTGTTAATTCTGTCGACTGCTGAGCAGAAGCGGTTACTTCCTGTGTTGTTGCAGAAAGCTGTGTAATATGCGTAACAATTTCTGTGTTAGCCTGAGATAAATTCTCTAACATTCTTTCAATTTCATCCACATCCGCTACCAGTTCACTTACATTTGTGTTCATTTCTTCAAACTGTCCAGCTACTTCTGCAATCATTTCTTCCTGCACATTCCCCACTTCAAGAGAACGTCCTACCGCTCTGGCAGTTTCATTAGCATTTTCTTCTAATGCTCCAAGAATCTGTGTAATATTCTCTGTCTCCTGTCTGGTTCTTTCGGAGAGCGCACGGATTTCATCCGCTACTACTGCAAATCCTCTACCAGCCTCGCCTGCACGCGCACTTTCAATAGATGCATTTAATGCTAAGAGGTTTGTCTGAGACGAAATATCAAAAATAGTCTTTGTGATTTCTTTTACATTATTTACATTCTGCTGAAGATGTCCCATAGAAGTAGATACTATCTCATTGGTCTCTGCTAACACCTTTGATTCTTCATTTAATTGT
>JAZURS010000003.1:0-21864 GCA_045606325.1 Agathobacter sp. | reverse complement strand
TGGAATATAAGTTGCACTACGCAACTCATTCTGTAATTTGGTCTTGCAAGCATCACAGAATCTACCGCTTCGAATCATGGCACCACACTGTTCACACTCAATACCCTGCATAGATTCTTCAGAGAAAGTTAATCTTTCATCTCGAATCCACTGTTTAATCTGCTTGGTGGATACATCGCATTCTTCAGATACAATATCAATTGTCGAACCAGGATTTTCATTGATATACTTCTTTACTTCCTGAAACTTGTCCTCCAGCTTGGCTTGACAGTTTGGGCAAAGTCTCGCTCTGTTGAGAGAATTGAATAATCTTCCACATCCTTTGCAATTAATAACGTCCACGTGGCTACCTCCTACATATCCCCACCGATACATACCGTAAGCAGGTATACTCGATGAGCCCCCTTTTTTATCAATTCGTGTGCAACTGCTTCTGCAGTGCTTCCCGTCGTGTATATGTCATCAACGACCAAAACACACCTATATTGTACTATAAATTCACCACTTTGAAAAGCATTTTTCAGATTATTCTTACGTTCTTTCGCATCTAGTTCTTTCTGAGGCGCTGTATCAACAACACGATGTACCAATTTTACGTCCACAGGCACCCCCGTTTGTTTGGAAATTTCTTTTGCAAAGCATTCTGCCTGATTGTACCCACGTTTTCTTTTTTTCTTAGGATACATAGGCACTGGGACGATAACTTCCACGCCCATTCGTCGCAGCCAATCTCCATATCTATCCACAGCTTCTTTCGCAAAATACGATGCATATTCTCGTTTATTGCTATATTTAAAACGATACATAGTAGTTTTTATAGCACCTTTGTAGCGATAAAGAGACTTCGCCTGAGTAATATCAGAATTTGTTGTGTATTTTTTTCCCACGCAGTCATAGCAAAATTCTTTTGGAATGATGTCGCCGAACGGCCGACCACAGTGCATGCACACTGCCCCAAGAACTGGGTAGAGCTTGCATTCGCAAGCAGGATGGATTCCATAATCTATCTCTTCAGGTTCCAGGATTTCATCACACACTGGACACCTTGGTGGAAACAACAGGGAGCATAACTGCTCCCTGCCAATTTCAAACCATTTTTTTATTTTATTCGTCGTCTTTTGCCCAGCCGTAAGCATATTTCACAGCCTTATTCCAGCCTTTTCGCTTAATTTCACGTTCCTTGGAATCCATAGTTGGTGTGAAAACGCGGTCTAACTGCTGGTTTTTAATAACATCTTCTTTGCTTTCCCAGTATCCTACTGCAAGTCCTGCAAGATACGCCGCACCGATAGCGGTACTTTCTACGCAGGCAGGTCTGTTTACTGGTGCATCTATCATATCTGCCTGGAACTGCATCAGGAAGTTATTCGCACTAGCACCACCGTCTACCTTTAATGCACGAACCTCAATTCCTGCATCTGCCTTCATAGCATCGATAACGTCACAAACCTGAAGCGCAATCGATTCAAGTGTCGCACGAATAATGTGATTTTTATTTGTTCCACGAGTAATACCCACAATCGTTCCTCTCGCATACTGACACCAGTGTGGAGCACCAAGTCCTGTAAAGGCTGGTACTACATAACATCCATGTGTGCCTTTAACCTTGGTAGCCATGTATTCTGAATCTGCTGCAGAATCAATAAGTCTCATTCCGTCACGAAGCCACTGGATAGAAGCTCCTGCTACGAAAATAGAACCTTCTAATGCGTAGGTTACTTTTCCATCTAATCCCCATGCGATAGTAGTTACAAGACCATTGTTTGAAAATACAGGTTCTTCTCCTGTGTTCATGAGAAGGAAGCATCCTGTACCATATGTATTCTTTGCTTCGCCTTCATGGAAGCAGGTCTGTCCAAAGAGCGCTGCCTGCTGGTCGCCTGCTGCACCTGCTATAGGAATTTCTCCACCTAAGAAGGATGGATCTGTATATCCATACACCTGACTAGATGGCACAGCGGTAGGGAGCATAGATTCTGGAATGTTGAGTTCTTCCAAAATTTCTTTGTCCCACTCTAAAGTATTGATATTAAAGAGCATGGTTCTGCTGGCATTTGAGTAGTCCGTTACATGCACCTTGCCCTTAGTCATTTTCCAAATAAGCCATGTTTCTACAGTTCCGAAGAGAAGTTTTCCTTCGTCTGCTAACTGGCGTGCGCCTTCTACATTGTCCAAAATCCATTTGATTTTTGTCGCAGAGAAGTACGCATCGATAATAAGCCCTGTTTTCTGACGATAGGTTTCTTCCAATCCTTTCGCCTTCAAAGCGTCTGCCATATCTGAGGTACGGCGGCACTGCCATACGATGGCGTTATAAACAGGTTCTCCTGTTTCTTTGTTCCAGACAATAGCAGTTTCACGCTGGTTGGTAATACCAATTGCAGCGATATCCTTTGCTTCTGCCTTAATCATGTTCATGGCCTCAACAGCAACCCCTAACTGTGTCGACCAAATTTCGTTTGCATCATGTTCTACCCAGCCTGGATTTGGAAAGAACTGACGAAATTCCTTCTGCGCCATGGAGCAGATATTTCCTGCTTCGTCAAAAAGAATACAACGATTGCTGGTAGTACCAGCGTCCAATGCCATTATATATTTACCCATAGTCTTCCCCCTTCTTCCTATGTATGTTTTATACGTATTATGCGAGACGAATTCTGCTTATGCATGAAATCTTCTGCACTTTTTCCGCAAAGTCAGCTTCTGTCATGGCAGCTGTTACAAAGCCCATTTCCCCATCTACCACACCTTCAATATATTCCACCGCACCAAAAGCAGCTTCTACTTCTGCTTTTTCTGATGTCGTGCGTACAAAGAATGTGTTTACATTTTCTTTGTAATCTACAAGCGCCATTTTTTCTGGAGACCAGTCAATAAATACGTTTACTTCACTGTGTTTTGCCATATCTACGATATCTGCAACTACAGCACTTGCGGTAGGAAGCTTTCCTGCACCACTTCCGTAGAACATCGCATCTCCAAGCATGTTTCCATGAACAAATACACTGTTAAATACGTCATTTACATTGCATAAAGGATGGCTCTTTGAAAGCATAAAAGGAGCTACCATACAAGCGTATTTTTCTCCTACCTGTTTGCTGGAAGCAAGCAATTTGATTGAACGTCCCATCTTTCCTGCATATGCAAAGTCTTCAGAAGTAATCTTAGTAATTCCTTCTGTGTAAATATCCTCGTAATTTACCTGCTTACCACATACCAAAGAGGTAAGAATTGCGATTTTACGACATGGATCGATACCTTCAACATCTGCTGTAGGATCTGCTTCCGCATACCCCTTTGCCTGCGCTTCTTTTAATACTTCTTCGAAACTAACACCCTCATTTGCCATACGTGTGAGCATATAGTTCGTAGTTCCGTTTAAAATACCTGTAATCTCCTCGATTTCATCTGCTGTAAGACAAGTATTTAATGGACGAATAATAGGAATTCCTCCACCTACGCTTGCGCCAAACATAAAGTTGATATTCTTTTCTCTTGCAATCGCAATAAGCTCAGCACCTTTTTCTGCCACTAAGTTTTTGTTTGAAGTGGTTACCTGCTTTCCTGCTAAAAGCATTTCTTTTACAAATGTATATGCTGGTTCTACACCACCCATCGCTTCTACTACGATTGCGATTTCTGGATCGTTTACGATAGTCTTGTAGTCGTGAACGATACATTTTTCATAAGGATCTCCCGGAAATTCTCTAAGATCCAAAATATATTTTACTTCTATTGGTTCGCCTACACGATCCGTGATCAGGTCTTTATTTACTTCTAATACTTCTACTACCCCTGACCCGATAGTACCGTATCCCATAACTGCTACTTTCATTTTTCTTACTCCCTGGCAATGATTTTTGCGTAATATACGCCTTCTACTTCTTCAATGGCCGCAACCAGCTCGTCCACTTTATCCTCGGTATGAAATACATCGATACTCAGGGTAAGGGATGCGATTCCATTGATTGGAACAGACTGATGAATGGTCAAAATATTACATTTAAATTTGTCAATTGCACGTAAAATATTTGACAAAAGACCTGGTTCATCATCAAGCTGTATAACCAGTGTGATGGTTTTTCCTTTTTCATTGTCATGAAAGAGGAAAATATCGTCTTTATATTTGTAGAAGGAGCTACGGCTGATTCCTACTGCATCTGTGGCGTCCTGTACGGATGCTGCCTTTCCAGATTCGAATAGGCGCTTTGCTTCTACTACTTTGAGCAGTACTTCTGGCACCGCTTTTTCTTTTAGCACAAAGTAATTTGTCTTTTCTGACATATCTTTTGTGACCCTTCCTTCAATATTGTCTATATATTATAGACTACATCATGGCATTTGTGAAGAGATTTATTCTTCATCACTCGTCATGTTGTCTGGGCAACCCAGGCTAAGCCATTTTAAATAGCCATTGATAAATACATCAATATCTCCATCCATTACGTTATCTACGTTTCCGCTTTCCACACCTGTGCGTCGGTCCTTTACCATGGTGTATGGCTGCATAACATACGAACGAATCTGATTTCCCCATCCGATTTCGGTTACTTCACCACGAATACCTGCTGCCTTTGCCATCTGTTCTTCCTGTTTTAAAAGGTAAAGCTTTGCTTTTAACATCTGCATCGCCTTATCCTTATTCTGGAACTGCGAGCGCTCGTTCTGACACTGTACTACAATTCCAGTTGGGAAGTGTGTGATACGAATCGCAGATGAGGTTTTATTGATATGCTGTCCACCCGCACCGCTGGAACGGTAGGTGTCGATACGAATCTCATCATCCTTAATTTCAATGTCGATGTCTTCGTCTATGTCCGGCATAACATCACAGGACACAAAGGAAGTCTGTCTTTTTCCTGCTGCATTAAATGGCGAAATACGAACCAGACGGTGTACACCTTTTTCTGATTTCAGATATCCATATGCATTTTCTCCATTTACCTCAAAGGTAATGGATTTAATACCTGCTTCTTCTCCATCAAGTGAGTCTAACACGGTAAGAGTAAACCCTTTCTTGTCTGCCCATCTGGCATACATACGAAAGAGCATGGATGCCCAGTCGCAAGACTCTGTTCCGCCCGCACCTGCATGAAGAGAAACGATTGCTTTCTTTCCATCATACTCGCCTGACAAAAGAGTCTTTAGATGAATGGCTTCATAAGTGGATACAAAATCATCCATCATTTCCTGGATTTCTGGAATGAGAGAGGCATCGTTTTCTTCATATCCCATTTCTATCATGGTTTCGATATCCTCGTAGCCCTGCTCAAGGTTTGCATAGGTGGCTACATCGTCCTTCATGCTCTTTAATTCCTGCATTTTCTTCTGTGAAACAGATGGGTCATTCCAAAAATCAGGCGCCTCCATTTCACGTTCTAATTCTTGTATTTTCTGTTGTTTGTTTACCAAATCCAAGGCTGCCTTTACTTCTGCCAAAGGTGCCTTATAGGTAGCGAGTTCAGTTTTAAAATTATCTAATTCTACCACTACAATTTTTCCTTTATAATTTCTAATGCTTTTAAGAATTGGCTATCATACTGCTTGTCGTAGGTTTCGTCCTCTGGACCTGCGTATTCATAATCTACTTCCACATCTGGAACAACACCAATTTTGTGAATATCATTTCCCTTTGGAGTGAAATACTTCGCTGTAGTAATCTTCATCGCATCCCCATCTGAAAGACGGATAATATTCTGAACGATGCCTTTTCCATAAGTGGTTTTTCCTACTAATGTAGCATATTCATAATCCTTCATTGCGCCTGCAAAAATCTCTGATGCGCTAGCACTATTTTCATCCATGAGCACTACCATAGGCAGGTTCAGGCATGCCGCATCTGAAGTATATTCATCCCTATTTCCATACTTATCTTCTACATAAACAAGGAGACCTTCTGGCAACACCTGATCCAAAAGATTTACTACTGTACTTAGCATTCCACCAGGATTTGAACGAACATCTATAATAAGACCTTTCATTCCTTGTGACTGAAGCTGTTTTACCATCTCCGCAAACTGCTCATCCGTCTTATCCTGGAATTCTGTAATCTGGATATATCCGATTCCATCTTCTAACATTTCACCTTCGATACTAGGAAGCTCTACGTGTTTTCTCATTACATCAAACTCTAAGAATTCCTCTGTCGATGGACGATAAATTTTTAAATGCACGGTAGTTCCTTCTTCTCCACGGATGTGCTGTACCAGTTCTGATACTTCCACACTGGTTGACTCGATATCTTCTACCGCAAGAAGTTTATCTCCATTTTTGAGCCCTGCTTCCTCTGCTGGTGTACCACGATAAACCTTTGTAATAGTTACTTCCATCGTAGTCAAATCCTGGCTAACTCCGGCACCGATACCATAATAAGTTCCTGAAGTAGAAACTCTCATATCTTCGTACTCTTGTGGAGTATAGTATACAGAATATGGATCTTCCAAACTTTCTAACACTCCGCTGTAGATGGAGTTATAGACATCTTCTTTTTCAAATTCATCATAATAGTAGATGTTCATATATGAGTAAATCTCGTCAATTTTTTCTACTACTTCTGGTTCTAAAAGGGCTTCTCCACTTATCGTAGATGAGCCTGCTTCTCCGATAATCAAAAGCTGACCTGTCATTTTAAGAACCGTCTTGATACCAAAGCATACGATTGCCAGACAGATCATGCTGGTTAATACTCCAAAGAAGAAGGCGTGTTTCTTGAAGAAACTTTCTTTCTTTGGCATATATTCTTCTTCATAATTTTCTATTTCATTATTGTACTGCATAGTTTCCCCTTCCAAAAAGAACTATCACAAAAATGTGATAGTTCTTTGAATCTTACACTTTCAAGTGTTTGCGGATAGTCCACATACTTCCTAACAATCCGATACCTACACCTAAGGCAAGTCCGATAGGAATCAGCCCTTGGAATAAAGTGTATGGTGATACAAATTCTAAAAGCGATCCTACGAAAGCAAATTTATCTGCTACATAGACGATGATATTATCATACATGATATAAAGCAAAATAAGTGGCACACTGGCACCTACCAAACCAATCACAACACCTTCTACGATAAATGGCGAGCGAACTAAGTAGTCCGTAGCACCAATCAACTTCATAATAGCAATTTCTTCTCTTCGAACTGCAATACCTACAGTGATTGTGTTGTTAATCAGGAACACTGCAACACAGAGAAGAATGGTGATAATTCCACCGGATACGATACTTAAAATCTTGTTAAACTCGGTCAGTGTTTCCGCTACTGACTGAGACTGTTTTACATCTCGCACCCCTTCGATACTTTCTAAATATTTAACGAGAGAGGATTGTTTCGAAATGTCCTTTAAGTAAATCTCGTAGTTTGCTGAATTCGCCAATGGGTTTTCTGAAAAACCTGCTGCATACTCTTCGTTTCCTTCAAAGTACACTTCTTTAAAACTTTCCCAAGCTTCTTCTGCAGATACAAAAACAGTTTCTCTTACCTCTGTTCGTTTTGCAATATCTTCGCCGATGGCTTTAATCTGTTCTTCTGCAAGACCTTCATCAAAGAATACTGTGATAGCTACACTTTCCTCAGCGTCCTGTACCATAGCGTTTACGTTGAATACCAAAATATAAAAGATACCAAACATAAAGATACACGCTGCCATAGTCGCCATAGAAGCAAGTGAGAACATGCTGTTTCTTGCTATATTTTTAAAACCTTGTTGTATAGAATAAAAAAATGTATTAATACTCATAAGTCTAATCACCCGCTTTGCTATCGCTTACGATAACACCTTTCTGCACAGTGATTACACGCTTCTTCATGACTTTTACTATCTCCATATTATGAGTTACAACGATAACCGTTGTTCCACGGTCGTTGACCTCTTCAAGTAATTTCATGATTTCCCATGCATTATTGTTGTCCAAGTTTCCTGTTGGTTCATCTGCTAAAAGGATGCTTGGTTCATTGATAAGCGCTCTGGCAATCGCAACACGCTGCTGCTCTCCACCAGACAACTCTTTTGGATAAGAACGATACTTCGCAGCCAGACCAACCATCGACAAGAAAGATGGTACCTTCTTTTTGATATTTCTGGTTGATTCACCAACTACCTTCTGTGCAAAGGCAATATTTTCGTATACGTTTCTGTCTTTTAATAAACGGAAGTCCTGAAAAACAACTCCAATATTTCTACGGAATTTTGGAATCTGACGTCTTCTAATCTTACCAAGGTTTCTACCATCAATGGTAATAGTTCCTTCTGAAGGTTCCAACTCCTTTAATAAGAGTTTGATCATAGTAGACTTACCCGAACCACTGTCTCCTACGATAAAAACAAATTCGCCATCTTCAATTTCCAGGTTAACATCGTTCAGCGCAGGTATCCCTGCAGAATATGACTTGCTGACATGTTCCAGTTTAATCATGTTAATCTCCTAACTTTTTTCAAGTTCGCTTGCGCTCATTTTAGTAATCAAGCGACTCCATATATTTCATGTACTTAACTACCATAAGGGCAATTCTAAATGTAATGGCATCTTCAAATACGCGCAAATCGAGACCCGTACTCTTCTGAAGTTTATCCAAACGATATACAAGTGTATTTCTATGGATATATAACTGTCTAGAAGTTTCAGATACGTTTAAGCTGTTTTCAAAGAACTTGTTGATTGTAGTGAGTATTTCTTCATCAAAATCATCTGGTGATCTACCATCAAAGATTTCTTTGATAAACATTTTGCAAAGCGGAATAGGAAGCTGATAAATCAAACGCCCAATTCCAAGTTGCGAATATGCAATTACATCTTTTTCTTCAAAGAAGATCTTTCCTACATCGAGTGCCATGCGTGCTTCTTTGTAAGAACGAGATACATCTTTTAATTCATTTACGATGGTACCATAAGCTACATGTACGTTATTGTCCGAGCCTCCGCGGAATAAGTTGATGATGACCTCTGCTGTTTTACTTAAATCTTCATACTTCTCATTCTCAGCTAATTCTTTTACAACAATGATATTTTTCTCATCTACTGCTGTGACGAAATCTTTTGATTTTCCCCCGAAGAGTCCACGGATTTTTTCTAATTCGTTTCCTTCTTTGTCGCGATTTGTCTCTACGATAAATACGACACGTTTCACTTCTGTTTCGATGTGCAGTTTCTTTGCACGATTATAGATATCTACTAAAAGGAGATTGTCTAACAAGAGATTCTTGATAAAGTTATCCTTGTCAAAACGTTCTTTGTAAGCCACCAGTAAATTCTGAACCTGGAAGCTTGCAATCTTTCCAATCATGTATGCATCATCAGTATCTCCATAAGCTAATAGGATATACTCCAACTGATGGTCGTCAAAGACTTTAAAGAACTGACAACCTGCTACCACCTGGCTCTCTGCAGGTGAACTAACAAAGTCATGTGCTGCATCAATATATTTATCTGCATCTGCAAAAGTAGCAGCCAAAACCTTTCCTTCTACATCTATGATACACAAATCTGTTCTAGTAATATTTTTTAATCCATCGATTGTATTTTGTAATATTTGATTGGAAATCATACCTTCTCTCCTCTTCCCCCATATTTGCGATTTGCATAAATACCTGCCTCTATTTTAATGCATAAACACAAAAAAAGAAAGAGGAAATGTGCATTTTTTATGCACTTTCTCTCTTTCTAGCCTTAAAATATAGTGAATTTTAACTAAAATTCCTTTTTATACTCCTGGAATCCTTCTCCCAGTACTTCTTTTACATCTGAAACGATTACGAAAGCACTTGGGTCCACTTCATTTACAATATCTTTTAAACCAATAATCTCTTTCTGGGTAACGATACAGTATAATACGCACTTATTTTCCTGTGTATACATACCTTTCGCCTGAAGCCCTGTCACACCACGTTCGAGTTCTGTCATAATACGTTTTGCTACTTCTTCGTGATTGTTGGTAATGATATACGCTGCCTTTGAATAATTGAAACCTTCTACAATTAAATCAGATACCTTTGTCTGAACAATGATACCGATAATAGCATAAAGCGTTGGTCGCATACCAAAGATTAAAAGACCAAGGAGCACAACCATACCATCGATTACCAAAAGAATCTGTACAATAGAAAAATGACGAAGTTTCAACTGAACCAAGGCAGAAACCATATCTGTACCACCGGTGGTTGCTCCTACACGGATAACAAAGCCAATACCAGCACCTGCACATACGCCACCAAAAAGAGCCGCTATCATAAGGTCACCTTCTGCCATATCGATGGCAGGAAGAATATAAAGCCATACCGAAAGCATCGCAGTTCCAAATAAAGTCTTTCCGATAAATTTCTTACCCTTTAAAAAGTATGCCAAAATGAATACCGGAACGTTTAGTGCCAGGTTTGTAAACCAAAGTGGAATACCACCTTCCATAAACATTTCTGATACATGCTTGATAACAATCGCCAAACCACTGAAGCCACCTGTTACCAATCCGATTGGATCATAAAAACACGCAATACCAAATGCTAAAATTCCCGTTCCAATTATAATCATTATATAATCATAAAGCTTACTGTGTTTTTTCATAGCTATCCATTCTCTTTCTTAAGAATCCTGTTCCTGTGTTTCTACTTCCTTCACGTAGTTCATAAGCTTATATTTTCGCAAATATTTAAGCAACGTATATTTAAAACTATGCTTCTGTCCTATGATTTTTCCACTACCAATTCCATACCACAGTTTCGCAGACAGCATTCCTTTGTGCTGTGCCAAAAAATGCTCCTGCTTTGGCGATGGCAATACACTGATAATTACATCCGGTGCAAGAAGATTGATATCATTTATAATACCCTCATCTGCTCCAGCACATTCCTCTAATGCTGCTGAACCCAATACTTTTAGTCTTGGAAATTCTTCTGCAATATATTCGCAGGTCTCTGTAACCTCCTGACTTACTTCACCTAAAATAAAGAGCGAATATTTATTACGTTCTAGGATTCGCATCAACTGGAAAAAGAATTCTCTTTTTTCAATCTCTCTTCTGCGCAAATTGGAACTTTCTCCTACAGCATCCCAAACACCGTTCTCTGCGATGACCGTAACATCCAATGCTTCTATTACATCTTTTACAGTCTCATCCTCTTTTGCAAGCAAAAGTGTACGCATATATATTTCCTGAACAGTTGTAAACGCATTGTTATCCAGACGCTTTCCAATCTGTGTTAGATTCTCTAATGCGGTATAACTATTTAGTTTTATCCCTGCTACTATAATTTCCTTAATCATGACAATTCAGTATAACAAAGCCCCGAAAATTTGGCAAGACTTTTAATTGTTCGACAATTTGCTACAATTAAAACCAATTTTTTTACATTTAAAAAGTCAATTATATTTTAAAAATTTTGCCATTTTTAGCAAAGTTTATAACATCTTTACAAAACAGTTGTTCTGTTTTTCGCCTTTTTTACCCCTTCTAAACTGCTTGTTTTTTGTGGATAACGTGAATAAGTCGGTGTATAACTCGATTTTTGGGGGTTTCACGGCTTTTAATTGTGGATAACTTTTGAACCATGCCTCCTTGGTTTTTGCAACACTTTTTTGCATATCTTTGTCGATTTGTGCAACTTGTACAAGTACACAAATAAATAAGTTCTTTTGAAAGACTCTCACCTCGGTGGCGGTCTTTTTTAGTATATTAAATGCTTATATCAGCTATTCCGGAGGCGTATATTTTATCACATAAGAAAACCGAAATTTTCTAAGAAGCGCTCTGTTTGCTTTTTTTATTTATTATGTCTGTCAAAGGTTTTACACTGTGCGGCAGTCTGTGCGTGTAATGAAAGACATCTTAACTGGGCTTTCGTGTATCTCTTACGCAGGTGGGATTTATAAAATGTCATGAGCATGCTCAATTGTTTGAGACGCTGGTTTTGCGTCGAGTTTTGAGCATGCTCATGTAATATCACCTTTATAAAGACCACCTGCTTAGAGATGCTAGAATGCACTGTAGATGTCTTTCAAACATCGTACAGACTGCCGCACAGTGTAAAAGCCTTGTCAGACACAAAAGTTAAGCAAACAGAGCACTTCTAGAAAATGAACGGTTTTCTAATAAGTTCAAAAATATACGCCTCCGGAATAGCTGATATAAACATTCTTAAATAAATAAAAGGCCGCCACCGAAGTGACCGCCTTTTAAAAGAACTAGTTTATTTGTTTTAGAAGATTCGACGGATTGCAAGTACTTTCTTGTACTGCCAGTTGTTTGTAATCTTGATACCATCTCTTCTGTTAGATGCGTGTACAAGTTTACCATCTCCCATGTAGATACCTACATGACCGCTATAACATACGATGTCACCAGGCTGAATTTCTGATGCGCTTACACCATATCCAACGCTTCTCATTTTATATGAGCTGTGTGGAAGGCTAACACCAAATGCTTCGTATACTTTCATAACGAAACCAGAACAGTCTGCACCGTTTGTTAAGCTTGTTCCACCATATACATATGGGTTACCTACGAACTGTACTGCGTAGTCAACTACTGAGCTTCCGCTTCCACCTGAAGGTGGGTTGTATGTTCTATCTGAAGAGGAGTGATTCTGGCTCTGCTGCTGTCTTCTTTCTTCTTCTCTTCTGCGAACTTCTGCTTCTGCTGCTTTACGAGCAGCTTCTTCTTCTCTAGACTCTGCATAACTATAAACTGTTTCTACTGAAACATAGTCTGCTGAAACATATCCTGTGTATGATCCAAACTGCACCTGATACCAACCTTCGATTGACTCATCAAGTACAATTACCTGATTTCCACCAGAGATAAGTGCACGAACACCAGATTCTGTAGTAGCTTCTTTACGAAGTCTTAATGTTTCTGTGTTTACTGTACCAACTCTCTTTGAAGCATCTTTACATGTAGCTTCATCACCTACGATAACGTAATCTGCTGAAACATATCCTGTTACGCTACCAGATGTTACTTTGTACCATCCGTCTAATGCTTCAAGTACTGTTGCAGCTCCTTTTGCGTAAAGCTTTCCGAGTACTTCTGCTTCTGCATTAGCTTCTGATCTAATATTTAAATATTCATTTACGTTTGCGATTGCAATGTTTGCATATGGATCTGCAGGTTCTGCAACAACAGGTGCATCATTTTCTTCCACACCAGCGTAAAGAGTATTATCTGTTGTGGTATCTAACACTACTGTTTCTGTAATAGCTGAGTGTGCACCAGCTGAGAAGTTGAGTGAAGTTCCTGTGATGTAACCTTTACTTCCAACAGTCTGTGCTGCAAATGCTTCTGCTGGAACTGTTGTAACTAATACTGCTGCAACTAAAAGACCTGCTGTAAGTTTTACTCCCTTGTTAATCATTGTATCCTCCAAAATCGAATGAATCGGTTTTATTTGTTACGAATTTGTTACAAATGTTACGATGTCATTATAGCAACCCTGTATACAAGTGTCAACCCCGATCTTGTATTTATATGAATACAATTTACAACCGCTTATTTTTACACAATATCTTGTGGTTTAGGTAAAAAACAAGGGCTGTTTTTGTAACAGCCCTTTGTAAAAATTTCGTTTTATTTCGATTTTTTCGCTTATTTTACAGCAATTGCTTCGATTTCAAGGAGTACATCCTTTGGTAATCTAGCTACTTCTACGCAGCTTCTTGATGGGAAATTTGAAGTGAAGTATTCCTGATATACACCGTTGATTGTAGCAAATTCATTCATATCTTTAATGAATACTGTTGTTTTAATTACATTGTCCATGCTTGTTCCAGCTGCTTCTAAAAGGTTCTTTAAATTGCTAAGTGCCTGATTTGCCTGAGCAACTGTTCCTTCTGGAATTTCTCCTGTTGCTGGATTTACAGGAATCATACCTGATGTATAAACCATTCCGTTTACTTCGATAGCCTGTGAGTATGGTCCAATTGCTGCTGGTGCTTTGTCTGTACTGATGATGTTTTTCATAGTATATCTCCTTATTTATATTTTTTCTTTATTATATAGTAGAAACAGATTATCTTACAAGACGAATCTTTCCATCTGTGATATCGATAACGCGTTGTTTATATAAATGTCCAACTGCACGTTTAAATGCATTTTTACTAAGTCCGGTTTCTCTCTTAATAACTTCTGGACTTGCTTTTTCAGAGAAAGGAAGGACTCCCGCATAGGATTCAATGATTTCTAAAATCTTTTCTGCATCCGCATCCATCTGGATATATGCTTTTTCTCTAAGTGTTAAATCTAATTTTCCATCAGGCTTTACTGCCACTACCTTTGCATCGATGATATCTCCAATGCGAAGATAGCTGTGGTCCTCATGACTAGGAATTCGCGCAGAGTATTTATCATCTACTGCGACGAAGGTTCCAAAATTGTCACTGAACTCATATACGCGACCAGTTACCATATCATCTGCCTTGTATGGAGAATCTGTAGAAAGTAAATTGTAGATTCCTTTCATGCTGGCGCAAAGACGATTACTCTTATCTGTATATACAGTTACAAGCACTTCATCCTCTGGCTGCACCTTCTGAGTCATCTCTTTAAATGGAAGGAAGAGGTCTTTTTCCAATCCCCAGTCAAGGAAGGCTCCTATCTTTCCGATTTCTTTTACAGTCAAAACCCCAAACTGTCCTAATGTTAGTTTTGGCTCATTGGTGGTTGCAATCATTCTGTCTTTAGAGTCTTTATATAAGAAGACTTTGATTTTGTCTCCACGTTTTGCATCTGCTGGAACCTGCTTTGCTGGAAGAAGCACTCTCTCCTCTGCATTTTCAGTTTCACCAAGGTATACACCAAAGTCTACCTTCTTTATATATATAAGTTCCTGATATTCACCTAATCTCATAATTGTGTCTCTCCGTTTCATAGTATATTATTTACCAAGGAAAAGAACTGTTGCATAAGCCTTTCCTTCTTTGTCCACAAGTGCAACTGTTACTTCTTTGTTATCAATAGTCACTCTTGGAACAATCGTATCTCCCAGCATTGCTGCCGTTTTATATTCTACACGAATTTCCTTCACCTGAAAATTCTCTGGCAAATACTCTTCTGCAACCATAACATATTTTGCATTGTTCATATGGTTGTTGGTATCGATAAAATATTTTGGTACTGTAATCGCAGACTTTTCCTCGTAGACTTCTGGAACTGCAATTTTTCTGTCGCAGTAGTCCATCTCCAGTTTTGGTTCATCTGGGTAGTGCGACGATACTTCATCGGTGATTCGAAGTGGTCTGCCTGTATTTGGATCAATCAATACCCAAATGGAGTTTGCTTTTACTATCGTATCTCCTTTTTCATTTTCCATACAGAAATTTCGAAGGCCAAATAAACCTTTTGTCTGATATGGCCAGGTTTTCACACTAATATCTTCACTCAGTTTTGGCATATCTTCAATGCAAATCTGCCAAAAAGATAATACCCATGCCATATTCTGTTCCAAAAGCTGCGCTCCGCTTTCTCCGAGTTCTTCGGAATGGAGCGTACTGGAATCCTGCAAATAATTAAGCAGAGCGTGGTATGTTAATTCGCTTTTTGAGTTTGCTTCACTGTATCTCACTTTTGAATTCAACTGGTACATTTGTATTACCTCTTAGTTTTCTAAAATCTAAAACCTCTTTTAGTGTAACATCATCCTAGACAAAAAGAAAGACCTCGAAGAATATCTTCTTCAAGGTCTGTAGCTGGCCCACAAGGATTCGAACCTTGGATGACGGAGTCAGAGTCCGTTGCCTTACCGCTTGGCGATGGGCCAATGTTGTCTCAACAAATGGTATTATACATAGGTTGGGACATAGTGTCAACACTTTTTTCAAAAAATTTTTACAGTACCATTTACAACTGCATATATGGTTTCGTCGCCCCATTCAAGAGAAGCCGTTCCATTGGTATGTTCTATGACTGCTTTTTCAATTTCTTCTTTGCGTTCTAATGGAACCAATACGGTCATTTTTACATCTACACCGTACTCACTTTCCATGATTGCAATCTCTTTTTGGGCAAATAAATACTGTAATTTTCCGATTCCATTGTAGTCTGTATTAATATATAGAAGAAATCCATTTCTTTTTTCAATGATTTGCGAATGTGCCAAGCCTTCCTGTACCGACTTCTGATAAGCACGCACCAAGCCTCCTGTGCCGAGTAATACTCCTCCAAAATAACGAGTTACTACAACTGCTACATTGGTAACGCCTTCTTTTAAAAGCACGTCTAACATAGGTCTTCCCGCAGTCTGTGCTGGCTCTCCATCATCTGAGCAACGGGTAAGTTCCTGATTGGCTCCAATTACAAAGGCACTACAATTGTGTCTGGCATCCCAGTATTTCTTTTTCATTTCATTGATAAAAGCTACCGCTTCTTCTTCACTCTCTACCGGTCTTACTGTAGCGATAAATCTGGATTTCTTTTCTACGATTTCTCCCTCGCCACCTTCATATACTACGCGATATGCCATAACACACTCCTTAATTTATTAAATCTTTCTTAAATCCTATCATACCGCCCTCTGCATTTCAATTTTTTCTTTCTAAGAACTTTGTTTTTTGGTATAATATAAGTAACTATAACTATAGTAGGAGGCAATATTATGAGTTATAACAAGAGTTCTACCAAAAAGAAAATCAAAAACACGAACTCGAAGAAAAACAAACTAAAAAACAAGCTGAATTTAACCGGCTTAGAAATAGCACTAATTGGTTTTATTGTAGTAGTAGTTATCTGCGTTTCTGCTGCACTTGGCGTAGCAAAGGGAATCATTGATTCCGCACCGGATATCTCCAAAATTGACGTAGTTCCTACTGGTTACTCTACCACAGTTGTAGCTGATGATGGCACTACAGAAATAGCAACCTTAGTTGGTTCTGGCGCCAACCGTGAATATGTAACATTGGATCGTATTCCAGACCATATGCAACAAGCATTTGTAGCTATCGAGGATGAACGATTCTACGAACATAATGGTATTGACTTACAAGGTATCGTTCGAGCTGGCTTTGCTACCGTAAAAAAACTAGTTACTGGCAGTGGCAGTATTCAGGGTGCAAGTACCATTACTCAGCAGCTAATCAAAAACAACGTATTAGTCAACTGGACAGAAGAAAAAAATCTTCTGGAAAAAGTACAGCGTAAGATCCAGGAACAGTATCTTGCACTAAAACTTGAAGAACAAATCAACGACAAGGATTGGATTTTAGAAAACTACCTAAACACAATCAACCTTGGTTCCAATACTTTAGGTGTTCAATCCGCAGCTAATAAATATTTCGGAAAAGATGTATCCGAACTTACACTTTCCGAAAGCGCTGTGATTGCAGGCATTACGCAGAACCCTTATGGTTATGATCCTATCCGTTTCCCTGAAAAAAATGCAGGCCGACGCGAAAGAGTATTAACCGCAATGCTCAAGCAGGGTTATATCAATAAAGCCACTTATGATGAGGCTATGGCGGATCCAGTATATGACCGTATCGCTTCTTATAATGTGGAAAACCCAAGTTCTTACAACACATACTTTGTAGATGCTTTAATCGAAGATGTATTACAGGATTTAATAGACAAAGCAGGTTATACCGAAGCCGATGCTTACAAAGCTATCTACCAGGGTGGTATGACGATTGTTTCTACACAGAACATGAACATCCAAACTATCTGTGATGAAGAAGCAAATAACGAGAAGAACTATCCAACAAAGCCTAGATACTCTTTCAACCTATACTTCTCTGTAAAGAAAGCTGATGGAACTACAAAAAATTATTCACATCAGACCATGCTATCTTATTATAAAAAAGTAAATAACAACCCAGAATATGATATCGTATATTCATCTGAACAGGAATGTTATGATGCAATCAAAGAATATCAGGGAGATGTATTAGAGGAAGGTGACCATATTGTAGAAGGTACCGAATCCATTGTAATTACACTTCAGCCACAGGTAGCTTTCACTGTTATCGACCATAATACCGGTGAAGTAAAAGCCCTTGTTGGTGGTCGTGGAGATAAAGTTGGTAACCGTACATGGAACCGTGCTACAGATACTACCAGACAGCCAGGTTCTACTTTTAAGATTATCTCTACTTACGCTCCTGCTTTAGATGCAGGCGGTAAAACCCTTGCATCCGTACAGGATGATGCTCCTCTTACTATTGGAGACAAAGTATACAAAAATGCTGTAGATGGAAGTTTCTATGGCTGGACCACCATTCGTGAAGCCATTATGGAATCACATAACATTACCGCCTTAAAGACATTACGTGATATTGGTGTAAGTCTTGGCTATGAATATGCACAAAAGTTCGGTCTTACTACTCTTGTAGACGAAGACAAAACCTTAGGTTTCGCACTTGGCGGTTTGACCTATGGTGTAACAAACTTAGAACTTACTGCAGCCTATGCAGCGGTTGCAAATGAAGGCGAATATATTGAACCAAGTTTTTATACTGCAGTATACGATCATGAAGGAAATATGATTTTAGATAACACCTCTCAGGAAAGACATACTGTTGTTAGTGAGGAAACCTCATGGTTACTTACTTCTGCAATGAGAGACGTTATGACAGCAGGTACTGGTAGAAGCGCTTACTTTGGAAGTTCTATGGATCAGGCCGGTAAATCTGGTACTACTACAAACAACCGCGACTCTTTATTCGCGGGTTACACACCTTATTACACCTGTGTAGTATGGGGTGGAAATGATGATAACTCGATTCAGAATGGCGGGGAATGTACCTATACCAAAGCCATTTGGCGAGAAGCTATGAAGCGAATCCATGAAGATTTAGAATACAAAGAATTCGAAATGCCTTCTACTATTACTACTGCAGCTGTTTGTAATCACTCTGGCTTGCTTCCTGCAGAAGGACTTTGTGAAGCAACATTAAAAGGCAACTGTGTTTATTTTGAATATTTTGCAAATGGCACAGTACCAACTGCAATGTGTGACCATCATGCAGCCCTCGATATTTGTTCTGCTACTGGTCTGATTGCAAATGCCAACTGCCCAGAAAGTGGTATTGTAACAAAGGTATATATCATTGGTGCCGATCCAAACACTTTGGATGGTCCATATATTGCGACCGAAGAATTCCTGTCAAAGGTTTGTACACATCAGGCAACCGAAAAGCCTGAGGTTGAAGATGAAGAAGACAGCGAATCCTCTTCTGAAAAACCAGATTCCGAGAAGCCACATTCTCAAAAACCGAATAATGGAAATAACAAACCAGAAGAACCGGATGATGAAGAATCTGACAACAACGATAATAACAACAATAACGATGAAACCAATCCAGATAACCCAGATCCTGGAGCGGGCGCAAATATTGAAGAAGATGCAGGCAACTAAAAAAATCCCCCTCAACCGAGGGGGATTTCTTATATGCTTTTATACTTCAAAAATAAGATCTCCGTAAGATGGCATTGGCCACATTGCCTTATCTACCATCATTTCCAACTTATCTACTGGATCACGAAGTGCTTCCATGGCTGTGTTTACTTCATCTCTGTAGTAACGTGCCTGTGCTACTCCACGTTCCATCTTAAATGCATTCTCTGTAACTTCCTGTAATTTGATCATAGCAACCTTTGTTTCTTCCAAATACTTAGAAGTTTCTTTTAATAAGGATATCTGAACACTTACTGGTGCATCTGGACATGCTGCTTTTACAGAATTGATACTATCCGCTAAAACAGTTGTATATCGTATAACTGCTGGCACAATCTGCTTTGTAGCAATATCTATCATTGCTTTTGCTTCGATATTAAGTGTTTTCGCATAGATTTCATATTCGATTTCCATACGTGATTCTAATTCACTTCTACTAAATACACCAAATCTCTCAAACAATTCTACTGATGCAGGTGCAATATATTCTGGAATTGCATCTACCATACATGCTAGGTTTGGAAGACCACGGCGAGCGGCTTCTTCTACCCACTCTTCTGAATATCCATCTCCATTGAAGATGATTCTTTCATGATCTTTTGCATATTCCTTGATTAATTCGTGTACTGCTGCGTCAAAATCTTCTGCTTTTTCTAACACATCACATGCTTCTGCAAAGGCTTCTGCTACGATGGTATTTAAGATTACATTTGACTGTGCAACTGAATCCTGAGAACCTACCATACGGAATTCAAATTTGTTTCCAGTGAAAGCAAATGGTGATGTACGGTTTCTATCAGCTGCATCCTTACGGAAGTCAGGCAGTGTTTTTACACCTGTAGAAAGGCCTTCGCCTTTGATACTATGTGTAGCTTCACCTTTTTCTATATACTGTGCAAGAATGTCTTCTAACTGCTCTCCAAGATAAACAGAAATAATCGCTGGTGGTGCTTCATGCGCTCCTAAACGATGATCATTTCCTACGTCAGCTGCGGATGCACGAAGCAATCCTGCATGCTTGTCTACCGCTTTTAATACACAAGTAAGCACTAGAAGGAACTGTGCATTCTCATGTGGTTTTTTCCCTGGATTTAATAAGTTGATTCCATCGTCTGTAGTAAGTGACCAGTTATTGTGCTTACCAGAACCATTCACACCTGCAAATGGTTTTTCATGAAGAAGACACTGTAAACCATGGCGTCCTGCTACCTTTTTTAAGGTTTCCATTACTAACTGATTGTGATCTACTGCTACGTTACACTCTGCGTAGATTGGTGCCATTTCATGCTGCGCTGGAGCAGCCTCATTGTGCTCCGTTTTTGAAGTTACACCAAGTTTCCAGAGTTCTACGTCTACGTCTTTCATATATGCTGCAATGCGTTCGCGAATGGAACCAAAGTAATGGTCATCCATTTCCTGTCCCTTTGGTGGCATTGCTCCAAAAAGAGTACGACCGGTAAACACTAAGTCTTTTCTCTTTAAATACTTTTCTCTATCTACAAGGAAATATTCCTGTTCTGGTCCTACCGAAGGAGTTACCTTCTTTGAAGTGGTATTCCCAAACAAACGAATCAAACGAAGAGACTGTTCTCCAACTGCCTGCATAGAACGAAGCAGTGGTGTCTTCTGGTCTAATGCTTCGCCTGTATAAGAACAGAAAGCTGTTGGTATGCAAAGTGTTGCTCCGCCAGCATCCTGACGAACAAATGCTGGTGATGTGCAATCCCATGCTGTATATCCTCTTGCTTCAAATGTCGCACGAAGTCCACCTGATGGGAAAGAAGACGCATCAGCTTCACCTTTGATAAGTTCCTTTCCAGAGAAGCTCATAAGCACCTTTCCACTGTCCATAGGAGCCGTGATAAAGGAATCATGCTTTTCTGCAGTTACACCTGTAAGTGGCTGGAACCAATGCGTAAAATGGGTTGCACCCTTTTCAATCGCCCATTCTTTCATTTCATGAGCAATAACATCCGCTGTTTCAATATCCAATTCTCCACCTTCAGCAATAATCTGATGAAGTTTGCTATACACCTTCTTAGGAAGACGTGCCTGCATTACAGAATCGTTAAAAACATTTTCTCCAAATATTTCTGATACATTGATATTTCTATTATCGCTCATGTTTATTTCCTTTCTTAATTAAAAGCTCATGCTACAAATATATACCATTTTTAGGAAATCGTAAAGCAAAAAAAGCGGGCGATTTTTCGCCCGCTAATTTTATGTAATTTAAGCTTTTCCAACAGATCCGAAAAGTTCCATTTTTTCTTTAACAGTTGCTTTGATAGCTTCTGTACCAGGAGCAAGTAATTTACGAGGGTCAAATCCTTTACCTTCTAAATCTTTACCAGCTTCTACATATGTACGTGTAGCTGCAGCAAATGCTAACTGACATTCTGTATTAACGTTAATCTTAGCTACACCAAGGTCGATAGCTTTTTTGATCATTTCTTCTGGGATACCTGTACCACCGTGAAGTACTAATGGCATTGTACC
>JAZURS010000002.1:0-14408 GCA_045606325.1 Agathobacter sp. | reverse complement strand
CCAATCAAAGGTCTTGCAGCTTTCTGTGCATACAAAGCACACATGGGTAGTGGCAATAGTTTCTACTATGACAGAGCAATCCTTCCAAGAGGTATGATGGCAGAATTCATCCCAAGTCAGTCAGGTGTATATCGTATTACATCACAGAACGACTCACAGCAGGGTGTAGATGCATGGATTTTCAGTGCAGACCGTCAGGAACTCCTTGTATATGAACCAGACGAAAGAATGTTCCAGGAAGAAGGCGAAGTTTCTATGGTATTCTACATGGAAGCTGGCACACCTTACTACATTGATATTGCATTCTGGGATGTATACGAAGTAGGTACTATCAACTACACAATCGAATACGTAGCACCTACATACAACTTATTCCGTTTAGCATCACCTGGTTACTTCACATATGACAGTAACGCAACAGGCGACGCTATGTACTACGTAATCGCTGGTGGTATCGACGTTGTTCTTGGTGAAGACGGTATCTACTACGAAGACTTAGGTAATGGCAAGAAGGGTAGCAAACTCTACTGTGACTTTACAGGTATTACAGGTATTTTCAGTAACCCAATTATGACAAACCAGGGTGTAAAAGGGATGATTGACATGGGCGGTTTCGACTTCAGCAAGACAGAAAACGACATGTACGTGCTTTCTATCATCGAAGCTCAGGGTAGCGTAGAAGCTGCTGATGCATACCTCAAAGAACTTTGGGGCGAAGACTACGATGGATATGCAGAAGAATATCAGTTAAAAGATGTTTACGCAGGTAAATATCACGGCGATGGTGAAGACTATACAGAACAGATCCGTAAATTCTGTAGCCAGGTAGAAGGCGGAAACTCAGAAAAGAGCGGCTGTGTAGTTGTAACAAAAGAATTAGCAGAAATCCTTCAGATGGTAATGGAAAAATACACATTCGAAAACGTTGACCATGCTTGGACAAAACTCTGCTACTACTATGATTATCTTGGACCAGCAAACTAATTGTTTGCTTTGTAAAGGAGTAATATCATGAAATTTATGAAAAAACTTATCATTGTTGCTGCACTTATGTGCAGCGCGATGTTCCTCGTTGCATGTGGTGGCGGTGAAGCCGAATACAAAGTAACTGTAAAAGATGCACTTGGAAATACATATGGAAAAGAAACCATGGTAGAATTCTACGATGGTAACGAAAAAGTAGGCGTTCAGATTTGTGATGAAAATGGTGTAGCTAAGAAAACATTAGCAAAAGGCACATACACAATCAAAGTAACATCTACAGATAAAGAAGTTGCTTATTATCATGAAGAAGCAAAAGTAACTGGAAGCAAAACTAGTATCGAAGTATTAGTTTCTAACATGCTCGGAGAAGAACCAGAAGTGCTTTTCGTAAGCGGTGATGAAGCTGATGCATACTATGTAAATGCTGGATGTACAAATGTAGAACTTGCAGAAGGACAGAGAAGTTACTTCCTTTTTGTTCCTAGAGAAGCAGGTATGTACGAATTCTCAGTAGAAGCAGATAGCAAAACAGAAATCGGCTACTACGGAGCACCACACTTTGTACAGGAAAACAGTGCTGCTGAAGTAAAAGACGGCAAATTCTCTATGAATATCACAGAAGGTATGATTAGTACAGAAAATACAGGTACAACAGTTATAGTTATCGGTATTGATTCTGATAAAAAAGCAAATGGTGTTCTTTGTATCAACCGTACTGGTGATCCAGAAAAAACAATTGAAGACATGGAATGGACTATCTACAAGAAAACAGTAGAACTTTCTAAGTTTACAATGCCAGCAGGAAAATCATTAGTAGATTTTGATATCTTTGCAGATACAGAATACAAGTTGGTATTAAACAAAGCAGATGGATTCTATCATTTAAATAATGAAAATGGACCATTGGTAGTGGTTTACTTAACAGAAGACCCAACAGTACCATATTTACCATGTTTCAAAAATATTTTAGATCGTTCAGGTATCAGCAAATATATCTTTGATGAAAATGATGAATGTATCGAAAAGATTAGTTATAGCGAATGTCTCTTAGAATACATCGATTACGCGGACGATAACGTAGGTGTATATCCTCTTACAGAAGATTTGAAAACAATCATCCTTGAAAGAGGAAACTATGTAGGCTGGTGGGATTCAGAAAGCCCAAGCTTTGTATTCAAAGATCAGGCAGGCGCACCTATCCCAGGACTTAACGAAGATAACGCATGGTTATTCATGTGTGCTTACATTCAGTAAGATTAGATAGAAAGGCATTTCTATGAAAAAAATATTATTATTAGCAGCGATGGTTCTCGTAATGGGAACCTTCGTGGCTTGTGGAAATAACGAACCAGAAGTACAGCTTCTTTCCGAAGAAGAAATAGAGGGTGTAACCTTCAAACGTGGAGATGTGTTTGCAGATATGTCTGTAACTACTCCAGACGGTACTACCTATAAGATTTCAGAACTCCTTAAGGAAAAGAAAGCAGTAGTACTCAACTTCTGGTATATCAACTGTGGTCCATGTGAGATGGAATTCCCATATATGCAGGAAGCATATGAAACCTACAAGGAAGATATCGAAATCCTTGCAGTGAATCCATACGATGGTACAGATGAAACTGTAGCAGATTACCAGAAGAAACATGAGCTTACCTTCCCAATGGCATCCATTGAAGAAAAGTGGGCACAGCATATGGATCTTCAGGCATATCCTACTACAATCGTAATCGACCGTTATGGAATTGTTAGTTTCAAACATACAGGTATGATTACAGAAGTAGAAGAATTCAACAAACTTTTTGAATTCTTCACATCAGAGGATTATGAACAAACCGTTATTCGTAATATCAGCGATATCGAATAACCTTTTATATAGGAAGAGAAAGGAGACTTATCATGAAAAAGAGACTTGTAACAGCAGTACTTATGCTTGCTTTAGCACTTAGCCTTGTAGCATGTGGTGGCGGAAACAACAACGATTCTGAAAAACCAAACACAGAAAATACTCAGGATGACGCTCAGGCAAACAAAGATACTGAAACAGAATCAGAAGAAGAAAACGTAGACGATGGAAAAATCGAATACAAAGTAACATTAGTAGATGCAAACGGTGCTCCAGTAGCAGGCCAGATGATTCAGGTGTGTAACGCAGAAACATGTTTCGCTCCACAGCCAACAGATGCAAATGGCGTAGCTACATTCCGTTTAGAAGAATCAAACGAATATAAAGCAAAATTACTTACTGCTTCAGATGATGCATACGTATACTTCGAAGCAGGTGCAACAGAACTTACTATTACCATGGAGTAATTTTATAGTTTAAAGAAGGAAGTGTTATAAATGGAAAATTTAATCGAAAAGTTAAAAACAGTAGATAAGAAAGTATGGATCGGTGTAGGTATCGGTGCAGCAGTTCTTATCATTGCAATTGTGGCTCTTGTAATCGCTGGAGGCAAAAAGCCAGCAGGCGGAAATACACAGGGTACACAGGGTACAGAAACAGAAGTTTCTACAGAAGTATTTGGTACAGAAGATGTAACAGAAGTACTCGGTACAGAAGAAGCAACAGAAACTGAAATGGCAACAGAAACAGAAATGACTGGCGATGCAGGTCAGGGTGAAACAACATCAAATGTTACTGTAACCCAGAACGAAGCGGTAGGCGGAGTAGAGCAGAAGCCGGTTACTACCACAGATGATGGCCAAGAAATCTTTGGTTTAGGTAGTGCTTCTGAGCCATACGAAGTAATCCCAAATCTTGATGATATGTCAGTAACTACAGTAGAAGTGCCAGCTGGTAAAACTCTTTACTATAAGATTCAACGTGTAGGTGGTATGTGGCTCAATATCGATGATTCTGATTTATATGTAATTGATTCTGCTGGAAATAGACATGATTCTGGTTTTACTGTAGAAAATGCATTAGCAAGTGATTATGTATTATTCCAGATTGGAAATAAGAGTGGTGCGAATAAAGCATTTACCATTAAGTTTTCAAATATACAAGGCAGTTATCAGAATCCAGAAAAAGTTGCTACAGTTGGAAGTTTTAGCAAACACTTAGATAGAGGAAATGAAGTTGGTTATTACTACAAGTATTATGCGGAAACATCTGGTGTATTAAGATTTTATGTTACGGGAACAGAACCAAGTGATATTTGTATTACTAACAACAGAAACTCAGCTATGAGAACTGTAAGGATTGATTTGATGACAGATGAAACGGGGCGTGAATGTACTGAAATTGAAGTACAGGCAGGAGATGAACTCTTAATCTTAATCCATGCTATGCAGGATGATAGAGGTAGATATCCAGCTACAGATATTACATGGGAAATGAAGTATAAATAAAGTTTATAAATTGGCGTGGAATTATGGAAATGATTTCGCGCCATGTTTATATGAAAGATAAGAGGCGAAAATTATGAATGGATTAATCGAAAAGATAAAAGGCCAAGACAAAAAAGTTCTTATTGGAGTCGGGATAGGTGTTGCTGTTGTGGTTATTCTTATTGTTGCGTTAGCAATTGGTTTCAATAAGAAGCCAGCAAATACAAATGATTCTATAAAGAATACACAATATGAAACGGAAACAGAAGGTGATGTTACTGAGGTAATAGGTACAGAAGATGTTACAGAAAATGTAACAGAGACGGAAATATCTACAGAAGATATTGCATCAGAAGATGGACAGAACCAAAATACCAACAGTACAGTGAATCCTGAAGGAGAAGAAATTCTTGGTTCTGGCAATGCAGGTGAACCATATATGGAGATTCTTGGTGAAGATTACCAAGTGACAACAGTTTCTATCAATCCAGGTTCTAGCGTCTACTATGATATTTATCGCGTTGGTGGATTGTACTTAACGATTAACGATTCAGATGCATATGTAATTTATAACGGGACAACATATACGGCACAGAATGGGGTAGTATCATTTACAGTTGGAAATGCTTTGGCAAGTGAAGCTGTAAGATTTGAAATTGGTAACAAAGGCTCTGCGGCTAAGTCTTTTGAAGTTAAGTTTTCTAACTTAAAAGGAAGCTATCAGAATCCAGAAAAAATTTCAAGTATGGGAACATATAGCATCAGTTTATCAAAAGGTAATGAAATCGGTTATTACTATTTATATACAGCAGAAAAAACTGGTAAGATTCGTTTTGAAGTTACAGGAACAAATCCATGTGATATTAGTGTAACAAATAAGCGCACATCTGCAAACAGAACCTATGCAGCAGATGTCTTAACAGATGCAAATGGTAAACAATATGTAGAATTAGAAGTAAATGCAGGTGATGAAATCATGATTCTTGTATATGCAATTAAGGATGACAGAGGCAGATATCCTGCAGTAGATATTACTTGGAGTGGTATTTACCAGTAAAATAGATGATATATAACGAGAAAGATGCAAGATTCAGAAGGGTTTTGCATCTTTTTTTGTGTATTATAAGCAAAATTCATGAATAAATATTAAAAAATCTATAATTATGCTATGTTTTTTCTTGCGTACAATCTTAAAAGGTGGTAGAATAGCTACATATTATTGTATGATTGTCACAATATTGTCAGGGACTAAAAAGACAATCAATATAATGAAATAAAGGAGGAAAAGTATCATGAAAAAAATCATGAAAAAAGCGTTAAGCTTAGCGCTTGCATTGGTAATGATGTTAAGTCTTGCACCAATGACAGCAGATGCTGCACTTATAGCGGATGACTACCATGATGGTCTTGATTTGACGACCGCATATGGCCTTGATGCTGCGCAGGAAACAATTACAGTAGGTGCAGGTGCAGGTTTATATTATTGTTACCAGCTTGGAAATATGATGAATCCAAGTGTTGCAACTGAAACTGTAAAATTGAAAGTTACTGGTGCAGATGGCACATTGGTAATGGCATATGCTCCAAATATGGGAGGAGAATTAGAGTTAAACTCTAGAACAGCAATTACAGATGGAAGTGCAACTATTGAAATTACATCAGGAAGAAATATAAATATGGGAATGGGTGGTTTGTATTATTTTTGTGTTTATAACTCTTCTGAAACAAGTCAGGACTATTCATTGACATTTACACCTGTTACTGCAGGTGGTTCAGGGGATGAAGATGAAGGGGATACTGATCCAGAAGGATCTATGAATAATCCAGCTGAACTTCCTACAGCGGGTTACCCACCAGTAACAGCTGAAACAAATGGAAGTTATTATTGGTATACATGGACTGCATCTGAAGTAAGCAGATTAACAATTCAAATGATTCCATCTACAGGTTGGAATTTATCTATTAAAGTTGGAAATGAAACGGATGGTTTCGTTACAAAGGAATATGATACCAATAATGATGATAATGATGGTGTTCCTACAGATGCTGATCGTACTTTTGAAATTGATGTGGAAGAAGATGATGTTGTTACAATTGCAGTTGGAGATGATGGCACAATATCAGAAGTTTCTTTTTATGCGTCTGTCTCAGCAGTTGGTACACAAGATTTACCAGCTCCACTTAAAATAGGAACAAACGTAGCTCCTGAAATGGACTATTATTATACATGGACTGCTCCAAAAGATGGCGTGCTTACATTTACCCCTGGTGAAGGTACACAGTATGGTGTAGCAGATGATGCTTATGGTTTTGATGAATACATAACTGAGGTATCAACATTAGAGGTTGAAGCGGGTGATGTAATATATATTAACCCATGGACGGATAGTCCAAGTGTGACCGTAACACTAGATGTTGCGTATGAGGCATATTTAACTGTTGATGGTAATATGCACAGTAATGATCAAAAGACATATTCTGATAGTGCAACAACACTTGCAATAGGTGCAAATAATGTGCCAGTATGTGTGGCGGCAGATTACACATTGTACTATTTTACAGCAAAAGAAGATGGAAAATATACTTTTGCCGTAAATGGTGAAGCCGAAGTTTATAATTGTGGTAGTATGAACTATCTTATTGCTGGAACTGATGGAAGTAACACAGTTACAGTAGAATTGAAAAAAGATGCCGAAACTGTTATCGGTGTATCTGGTGTGGAATCTGATGAGTGTACAATTACAGTAACCAAAGCAGCCGCATCACAGGAAGTTTCAAAATACTATGACAACACAGTTTCTCCTGTGTCATTCACATATGAAGGAGATGCTGAAAAACTTTTCTATGTATATGTAAAAGATGGTAAAGCCGATACAGCGGTAAAAGGTTCTGATGGATACTATCACTATGGTTCAGAAAATGGTCCTATCCTTTATGTGAACCTTGAAAAAGTTCCAGGTATTGATTACTACAATTTATCTGAAACTGCTTTAAAAGGTGGATTAAAAGTTAAATTAGAAGATGGAACAGTTATTAACTATAGTGCAGCTGTAAATGAATATGTTTCATTTATGGATTCAAAGACAAAGTTATATCCATTAACAGATGACTTAAAAGAAGTTCTTGTTGCTTATGGTAATGCTCAGGGTTGGTATGATTATGATGGTACATTAAACTATCTCTTCACAGATGCTAACGGCGATAGAGTAAAAGTTAATGAAGAAACAGCTTGGTTATTTGCTTGTTGTTATGCCGGTGCAGTGAATACTGAAAAAACTCAGGTTAAATGGGTTGAAGGTAGTAAAGAAGATCTTGTAATTACTTTTGCAGCTGAATATAGAGATTTTGCTGATGAAGTTAAGATTAATGGTGTTAAACTTGATCCAAAATACTACACAGTAACAGAAGGTAGTACAATTGTCACAATTAGTGCAGACTATCTTGCAACACTTCCTAAGGGAGATTATACAGTAGCAGCTTCGTTCTTTGATTTAAATGGAGATGTATATGATTTAACAGCTACTTTCACAATTGCAGCTCCAACAGTAGCTCCAAAGACAGCTGATAGTTCAAATTACGCTCTTTGGTTAGCAGTTCTTGGTCTTGGTGTAGTTGCAATCGCTGGTAGCGTTGTAATGAAAAAAAGAGAATTCTAATCTTTGAATTGAATATTAGATAACAAAATGAAACGTCGCTGAGAATTATCTCAGCGACGTTTTTTATTTTATGCAATTATCTATTTCTGTTTGACATAACTTCATTGTAGATTTCTTGTAAGTTTTCATCGGAGATACCACTGATAGATGCTCTTACCAGTTCATATGGTGCCCCGTTGATGAAAAAATTACGAGCACTTTCGATAGCGTTTTGAGAGATACCCTGCGAGATACCCTGAGCGATACCATCCGCAACACCATCATTATAAATCATAGTTCCAAGTGGTGACATTTTGATTTCCTCCTTTACTGCGTTTAAATCTGCTTCACTTAAATATTTATTTGCCATAGCATAGATTACCGCTTCAATAACATCTGCATCGGGAATGATATTACTCGCATTCTTAACGATTTCTATAGCTTTGAGAAATCGGTCCTTCTGTGGAATCTCTCCACCCATGAGAGGACATAGTGTAAGTGGAACGAGGTCTTCTTTAGTAAGTGGTTCACCAGTTTCAAGCTTATGTGTGATATTGTCAAATACTTCTTCCGCGCGGCGTCCTTTCATAATAATTGGTTTAACATAGTAAGTATTGAAGCCAGTCTTTAATTCTGTGACAGGATTTTTTATGCTGCCAGAATATAGGACATAGGTTCGCACATCTACGTCATTTTGATGACTTGTGATAGCCTCATAAACACGAAATCGTTTTAAGTCTTTTTCACCACCGTCTGTACTTTGAAACTCAAGATGCGTCCAGCTGCCGTCTTTCATGACATAGTTAAAGTCCTGATAATATTTCTTGAGTTCTAGATGCGTGATTTCAGTTGAAGCTATGCGGTCGACTTCCCCTTCGATGTTGAGATAAGGAAGAAGTTCATCACCGAAGTATTGTGCGGTAATTTTGTTTACAGCGTCTTCGGCATGGTGCAGTTTCTGGTTGGTGATATTATCATTAGACTCAGGAACTACGATTGTTTTTTCGGTTTCCATGTGTTTCCTTTCTATTGCCAAGGAGCACGATAGAATTACTCTACGTTCATTATACGAAAAAAGAAATAGTCAGACAATGCCTTTGGCAAGTTTCATTTTTCGTTTGTTGGATATATATAAGTTGTTATAATTGGAATACATCTCTTGAAGTAGAGTAGATTCTAATTAAGAGCATGACTCTAAACTGCTACACTTTAGAATCATGTATGAATTTTTGATTCGTATAACGAAGTGCAGAGCAGTTTATCTATATTGTCTGCTTGTGTAGACATGTTAGCATGATTACCATATGGTGGCAAGAGTGATATAAAAACTGAATAAAATTTTGTAAGAGATGCATAAAATACGTATAGATGAATTTGTTGAGCTTCAACAAATCTTTTTCGTGTTATTAAAAAAGACTTGTTTTACAGTACGTGGATGTTATTATATATGGCATCCGCAGCAATACGTTGCTATATTCTGTTTCGTCTATGTGATGGGCGAAATCTTTAGTAGTTCGCTAAAAAATCAGAGTTGAGGGAGACTTATATGAGATGGGAAGAGATGGTTTTCTTTCGGTTGATGAAGCCGTTAAGCATACAAATATGACGGAAGAAGAGTTTCAAAAAGAATTAGCTCGATTGTAATCCCCTACCTTTTATGTTATACTTTGATACATCGTTTACAGAAAGAAGAAAGTATATGAAGAAGACAGGTTTACAGGGATATAGAAAGAATTTTATCAAGTTTTTAAGTGTATTCATGGTGTTGTTTCCATGGATTACATATTTGAAATTGGAATTGTTCAATGAGGCTGAGAAGAGCATTTTTTATAGCTATGATGGTGTTAGGATAGATTTTTTTGTTTATCACAAGGAGATTATGCTTATCCTGGTGGCGATATTGGCAGTGCTTTTGTTTGTAGGAGAGCGATTTCTACCACAGAAGGTGGATAACAATGTGCCGCTTTTTAAGGGGCAGAACAAGTGGCTTTTTATTTTAGCAGGTGTATTCGCAGTAGGGGCTGTTGTATCTACTGTTTTTTCAAAGTATTCTCACAATGCCTTATGGGGTTCGCCTACAGTAGGTGAAGGATTATGGACTTTGCTTGCATATGTGGTTCTTATTATGGCTTTTTACAATTATTTTGCCAATGAATACGCGATGTCTATGCTAAAGAATGTGATGACTGCCTTGAGTGGAATTACAGTAGTATTGACATTGGTAGAGTGGTTTTACAAGCCTTTGCTTAATATCGGTCTAGTGCAGGCGTTAGTAGCACCATCGAAGTATGCGGATGTTGTTTCGTCTATGGAGGCGGATGTGTTCACGAGTGCGATTTCGTTGACATTTTACAATCCGGGGTATTTTGGTGGATTTGTGTGCATACTTTTGCCGTTTGTATTGATATATTGTTTACAGGAAAAGAAACTGGTAGGAAGAATTTTATACGGGGTATTGTTCGCAGGTCTTTTATTTGGGGTAGTGGCATCAAATACGACGACTGCTTTATATATTGCGATTTTAGAAGTGGTATTAGTAGTGGCGGCACAGGTGATTCCCTTGCTTAAGAAGCAGGAAATGCAGAAGGCGGTAGTGCTTCAGAGTGGTGCGATGCTTGCACTGGCTGTAGTGGTTCTTCTTTTGGCAGGGGTGATTACTGGAAATAGCTTTTTAAATGTGTTTTCAAATGCAAATTCTGCTACAGGAAACGTAGTGGAAGAGCATTTCGAGATAGAGGATATCCAGATGCAGGACAACAGAGTAGTTCTGCTTGGAGAAGAAACGGAACTGGTGATTGCTTATGAGAATGCGAGACTTCGTTTCTATGATAAGGCTGGGAAAGAGATAGTTCCTATGTATGAAGGCAGCGATATGACCTTTTCGGATTCTGCGTTATCGAATTTGAAAGTGTCTGTAAGAAGCGCGAGCGAGAAGATGCAGGATGTGCAGTTGTGCGTGCTTGTGGACGCGGGATATCAGAGTACGATAGATTTTTTCGTAATGAAAACCGGTGAGTTTGCTGGTATTGGACAGGGGTTAATACCGCTTAAGGATGTTGGAGATGCGGGCACACCGGATGCGTTGAAATCGTTCTATGGTATGTTTACAGGTCGAGGCTATGCATGGGTAAATTCTTTACCTGTGCTAAAAGACACCTTGGTTGTAGGTAAGGGACCAGGGAACTTTGCTTATTATTTCAAGCAGTTTGATTATGCTGGTTTGCTTTCGACTCATGGAAATGCGAGACAGGTAATCGACAAACCGCATAATGCATATATACAGTATGCGATTAATGTAGGCTTGCCTGCGGCGATTGCTTTCTTTGGGATCTTTGTGATGGCTGTTTATAGAGCGGTGAAGGTGTTCTTGAAGAATAAGGGGCAGAAACTGTTGGCAGAGCAGAGTGCATTCCATGTAGCTGGAATGGTATCGCTTATAGGTTTCTTACTATACTCTGTTATTAATGATAGTATGGTGACAGTCACACCAGTGATGTGTATGATAACAGGGGCACTTTTGGCTAGCTGTTATATGGTGGAAGAGAAGAAATGATATAAACAATTGTGCACCATGCTGAATTCATATATGCGTATTTTGGGAAAGGTTTACAAAGATTATTCAAAATCCTTATCTTTGCTTGAAGATATGCAATATTGATGCTACTATTTATATGCATATGGTGAGAACCATATTATCTTTTTTCTTTTTGTTTTGTAAGTTATTTGTTTAGGCATGTTAGTACATGCTTTCATTTAATTGCAAAAGGAGAAAAGATATATGAATAAAAGAATGAAACCATTTGAAGAGTTAGATGTTATAGATAATTACTTGGCTACAGCAGCCGCAAGTGACCCTATTGTTGGAAAGGATTTTGCTCGTACATTAGTAGAGGGGTTGCTTCAAACTGAATTAAAGAATAATATTCATGTGAATATTGAGAGGGCGATTCTTGGTGATACACCTCAAAAAAGAGGTATCCGAATGGATATTGAAGTTTCTGAATATGAGTTAGATGAGCTCGATGCTTTTCCGTTAAATGTATATGATTTAGAGCCGAATAAGAGGCAGGATATTAACATTGTAAAGCATAATCGATTTTATCAGGCGAAAATAGATAGCCAAAATTTAAAATCTGGAGAGAAAGATTTCATTAAACTTCCAAATTTGTTTGTAATAATGATTACAAACTATGATCCGTTTGGTTACGATTACATGCTTTATACAGTACGAAATCGATGCGATGAGATACCAGAGTTGGAGTATGAGGATGGCCTACACTTTTTGTATTTCAATACAGCCGGTACAAAAGGCGGAAACGAGGAGTTAAAACGCTTTCTTACATATATTCAAGATAGTCAGCAGATGAATGCAACAGACGATGCGACACAGAAACTGCATGACATGGTAGGGGTAGTAAAAGAGTCACCGAAAGCGAGGAATGCTTATATGATGTGGGAAGAAATGATTTTCTATGAGAGAAAAGAAGCAAAGGAAGAAGGAAGAGAAGAAGGAAGAGAAGAGGGAAGAGAAGAGGGAAGAGAAGAGGGAGCTTTGTCTATGTTAGTTACTCTTGTAAAAGATGGTTTTCTTTCGATTGATGAAGCGGTTAAGCATACAAATATGACGGAAGAAGAGTTTCAAAAGGAATTGAATGCTTGATAATAAAATGAAACACGCTGAGATTTTTCTCAGCGTGTTTTTGATTATTTATTCAATTCCTGTTCTACCACTTCTTCCAAATCTTCATAATGTACAGCTTCGAAGAAGATTTCTACGATAACACCATTTTCATCAATGATAACGGTGTATGGATATGTATCGCGTCCGCCGAGAGAACTATAGTATACGTCGATACCGGTTTCGGCATTTGGTTCATCCTTTGCAAAAAGGATGTTGGATTCTGGATAGTGCTCTGCGATATATGCAGGAGCAGTGTCAGCAATCATATCTGTGTGAATTGCAATTACGGTAACATCATCTGCATAGTTGGTTGCAATCTGGTCAAAGTATGGAAGCTCGTTTACGCAAGGTGTACACCAGGTTCCCCAGAAGTTTATGATGGTTACTTTTCCTGTTGAGGTAGGGTCGATGGTTTCTTCTAAGATGCCGCTTCCATCGACACGTTTTAATTCATAACTATAACAACTATCGCCAATTTCGTGTCCCTGTTCAGGTTTTACGAAGTCTGGTGTGGTCTGCCAGTAGTAAACCCAAGCACCAATCAGTACAGCAATCATAGCGATTGTAGTGATAGCACGAGTGGTGTTTCTTGCTTTCTTGGTTTCTTCTGGATGATTATCAATACCATGATTCTTGCGAAGGAGTCCAGTGCCTTTCCACTTGATACAGTCGGTAGGACATACATCCATACATTCGCCACAGCTGATACATTCCTGATCGCCTACTTTGTTTACATCCATCTTACAGTGTTTTACGCAAAGGTTACAGTTGATACAGTTGTGTTCCTCTACTTTTACACCGAAGAAAGAGAATTTATTAAATAAACCATACAATGCACCAAGTGGGCAAAGGAATCTACAAAACAGTCTGAACACAAATACGCAGCCAACCATGATACTTACCATAAGAAGGAACTTCCAGGTAAAGATTGGTCCGAGCATTGAGAAGTAACTAGAGTTTACTTCATTTGCTAAAAGGAGCATGCCGCCTTCTAATGTACCTGCTGGGCAGATGTATTTACAGAAGGCCGGAAGTGGCTGATCCTTAAACGCATACATAATAGGTATGATAAATACCATGACTACAAGAAGTACATATTTTAAATAAGAAAGGATGCGTGTGAATTTGTTCTTCTTCATCTTAGGAGTCTTGAGTTTATATACAAGCTCCTGAATGTAACCGAATGGACAAACCCAGCCACAAATCATTCTTCCAAATAAAATCGAGTAGAGTAAAAGGATTCCGCCTACATACCAAAGTGTATTGTGTCCGGAACTGATAGCACCCTGAAGGGAACCGAGTGGACAAGCACCGATTGCACCTGGGCAGGAATAGCAGTTGATACCTGGTGCACAAAGCACTTTGGTGTTTCCTTTATATATGTTGCCCTGCACAAAGCCTTTTAGATTTGCGTTGTAGAGCAGTGCTGCATACAACTGAATCCATTTTCTTTCCCTAGTCATAAGAGCTTTTATCTTCTGAACTAATTTTTCCATCTATATCACCCCAATCCGATACATTCGGTACAGATGTTGATTGCTTTTGCCAATACAGCAACTGTGCCGCCATTAATTAATCCTGCCACAATAAAGATAACTGCTGCGATAATAATCGCATTTCGGTAAGGGCGATATTTTTTCTCGCCAGCATCAAAATCAGTGTTTTCTTCGGTTGATTTACGATTGATTTTTTTGCTTGGATTTTTCTTCACATCAGTAGGAGAAATAACCTCCCAGATGATATTGATAACTGTCATTACGATGCATAAATATACAGGG
>JAZURS010000001.1:0-17628 GCA_045606325.1 Agathobacter sp. | reverse complement strand
AGATTTTATTAGATCTTCTATGAGAGTGACTAACTGCGATTCCGAAATGAACGCCTTTTTCACATACTGCACATTTTGCCATTTTAATTGCACCTCCTTGCAAATTCACTAAGCCCAAATAGTGTTTCGAGCTCACAACATACACATTCTAACAGAAAGAAATACATAATGCAAGAAAAAAATTAACTTTTTTATAAGCTTTTTCTTTGTATTAAATTTCCTCTTCTTCAACAACTACTGTCACACTATCATTCTTCGCTGGAACAAAGCGGTCAAGTAAGTCTGGAACCATATCTAAAATCTTTGTAATTGCATCCTGATTTTTAATATTAACAAGTCTTGTAGAATCATTTTTTATTACAAGAACAGCGCTTGGAGATACTTTTCCTCCCATGCCTCCCATTCCATTATTCTTATTAGCTTCAGAAACCGCTCCGGCTGCTAAACCGAAAGAAACATCTGCTAATGGAACGATGATTGTATCACCAATCTGCGTTGGTTCTCCCACTACAGTTTTAGTACTAACAAAATTTTCCATTCCCTTAAATAAAGATTCTACTGTTGTATTTAATTTATCCATTTATTTTACCCTCCGCATTATCGCTATTTTTCATCCATTTAATAAATTTATTGATAATAGTATACAATCTTCTGCAATTCTTATCAAATATTATTCTTAAAATAATTCCAGCTATTTGGAAACCGTAAATTCTGCCTTTGCTCCAGATGGTTCCTTTAAAATAAATATCCTCTGATTCAAAGTCTGGCAATATTCTCCAATTCTTTTGATACATTGCAGGAAAACAAGCTAATAATCCAAACAACTGTCCTGTTGTATCTGGTGAACCAATAGAAAATGCTGCATCCACCTTCGATTTCTTTGGTAGTAACACCTTAAGCAGATAGATACATTCCTTTTTTAAATGTGTTACCGCCTCTTTGTTTTTCTTATCTGTAAGAATTTTCTTTAATTTCGGATAAGCTACCTTTATACGTTCTATCATTCCCTTTATTTTGGAAACGATACCTTCATCAGAAGCTTCTTTTTTCTCTTTTGTTTTCTCTTCTTTTGATTCTTCATCTTCATTTTTTTCTGTCAAATCAAAAGAAAATGTCTTTTTATAGAACAGCCAACATATTTGAAACTTCGCTCGCTTTTCATCCAGCCAATGAATATCTACAAGATATTTTGCAGGATAAAATAGTGCTAATAATACACCAAGAACAGCTATAAAAATAGCAGCAAGCAAAAGCCATCCCAAAAATTGTAAAATAGAAAGAACTATCTGCATGCTTGTCCCTCCCATTTCTGCTCCAAATATGGTCTAACATCGGCATTCGTAGTTTCTTGTAAGGATTCCGCTATAATCTGTTGAACTAAATTAATCGCTTCTTTTTTGCCACCTGCTATACCTACCACTCTTAAATCTTTTCCAGGATATCCCTTTTGCAACGCTTCCCATTGCGGAATCAAATCCAGCATATTGTCTGGATTATTCGAAAAAGAAATTAAGTATAAATTAGGAACTATTTTACCTCTATGAACTTTTTCTACAATTTTGTATTCCGCAGAAGAAAGTGACTCTCCTACATACAAACTACCCATAAACTGCATTTAAGTTCAACCTCGTTTTGTGTAAGAAATATGCCACCAAATTTTCGGTGGCACTCTCTTGCATTTCATAATTAATAATATTTGTGAGTCCCCCATAGGTTACTCTTCTTCAGATCTAGATACTCGTTATAGGCTTTCTCTAAAATCTGTTTTTCATTGGAAAATTTAAGTAAATGATATGCTTCATGATACTTATAGAAACCGGAATCGACAAAATACTCTTCCTTCTGTGGTTTACTATAATAACTATCGCCCATCATCAAATACCAATGAACTTCCTTTTCGACGGTATCTTCTGGTACAGTAAAGGTATACTGGCTTTTACCTATGTATCGGATAATTGTTGCATCCGCTCCTGTTTCTTCTTTCACTTCACGGATAGCCGTATCTTTGTATTCTTCCCCTGGCTCAACAGTACCTTTTGGAAGAACCCAACCTTCGTATTTGTTCTTATAATTCTTATATAAGAGCAAAATCTTACCACGAAAAATTACTACACCGCCACAACTCGTTGCCTCGATCATTGCAATCCCTCCTACGTGTTGGTGTCTCAAAAACTATACACAGTATACCCCTTTTTCTTTATATATGCAATATTTCTAATACTATTTAAAGTACAAATTAAAGATTTTTTCTGCAATCGGAACTGCGTAGGTGCTTCCATTTCCAGAGTCTTCTACTACAATTGCTACCGCAACTTCTTTTCCTTCAAATTCTGCGTATCCAATGAACCATGCATTGGTTTTGTGCAAATCATCTGTAGTTTGAGCTGTACCTGTTTTTCCATATGCAGTATACGCATCTTTATTTAATCGAGTCGCGGTACCATCTTCAACAGTTCCTCTCATAAACTCTTTTAAAACGCTCACCTGGGTCTCATTAAATAAAGTTTTATATACCTTGGATTTTGTCTCTTCTACTGTAATTCCATCATAGTTTTCTATCTCTTCAACAAAATATGGGCGCATAACAACACCATCATTACAAACAGCGCTTGCAAGCATAGCCATATGCAAAGGAGAAACAAGCGTCTTTCCTTGTCCAATTGCAGTATCCATCTTTAGAGCATTCTCATCACCATCTGAAATAGCAAAACTACTCACTGAAGATTCAAATGCAATAGGAAGATTTTGATTAAACAACATAGAATTACATACTTTTTGGAAGGTCTCTTCATCTATGCTCTGCATCATATTTGCAAATGAAGTATTACAAGACTTTGCAAAAGATGTTTTTAAATCAACAGTTCCATGCTTTTTATTTGATGCACAGTGAATTATCTTGTCACCAATCGTAATTTCACCCGTACACTCATAACTATATGCTTGATATGTATCTGGATTACTTTCCATATAGCTAAGCAAAGTCAATATTTTAAATACAGAACCAGGTGTGTACTGCCCTTGTGTAGCACGATTATATAAAGCAGAGCCTTCCTGTAATTTATCCCAATCTTGCTCAATTGTATTTGGATTAAAGGTTGGTTTGGAAACCATTGCAAGAATCTTTCCAGTAGATGGTTCCATAACTACTACAGCTCCGTCATAATTTCCAAGTGCATTATACGCGGCTTCCTGCAAATCATATCGTATGGTAGTAATCACCTTATCCCCAATCTTCTTTTCGTTTGTAAAATCACTAATCAACTGATCTACGAAGAATCCGTGAGAACGTAACAACGTAAAATTCAGTTGTTTTTCCAGACCAGTTCTAACATTTGCAGAATATCCAGTCACATGTGCAAACATATTTCCATAAGGATAATGACGTGTGGTCTCTCCTGCACCATCGGTTAAGGTTTCTGCAATTACATATCCATCAGAGGTAACAATCTCTCCTCTTATTACATCATCTTCAAACAAAGTCTGAAGTCCATTATATTCATTGTTAATAAAATCATCACTTTTTACAGCAAGGAAATACACAAAATAAGCAATCATTGCCATAAAAATTGCAAAGAAAAGATATGTAACTACATTATATTCCAGATTACTTTCTTTTTTCTTCGACTTCTTTTCGTTCTTTTCTTTATCATTATTCGCCTTTGACGCAGCTTTTCTCATATATAGTCCTTGTACAATACCAAAGACTATCAATGTCGAAAGCATACTGCTACCACCATAACTTACAAGCGGCAAGGTTACACCTGTGGAAGGAATAAATTTGATAGCACCACCGATGGTCAAAATAACCTGTGTTGCATATAAAACCGCAAGTCCAATTGCTACAAGTTTATAAAACTTATCCTTCATCTGCATAGATACATTCGTAATCATAAAGAAACAGCTTACGCAAAGAAGAATCAAACCAATGGCAAATATCGCACCAAATTCCTCAGATATAGCCGAAAAAATAAAATCTTTATCTACAATTGGAATCTTATTTGGCAACCCTTCACCAATTCCTAATCCAAACCAACCACCAGTTCCTATTCCAAATAAGGACTGACAAATCTGATATCCCTGGTTATCAATATCAGCGGTTGGATTTAACCAAACAAAAACACGAGTACGGACGTGCGAAAACAAAAAGTATCCAGCAACGGACGCAATTGCCATACCTCCAAGTCCAGCACCTAAGTATATGATTTTTTTTGAAGCCACATAAATCATAACCAGATAAGCCATGAAATACAAAAGCGCTCCGCCTAAATCCTTTGAAGCAACCAATAGAAGTACAAATACAGCCGAAAGACAACTCGTCATAAATACTCTTTTAAAATTCGCTTCTTTATATATCATAGAAGCCACAAAGAACACGAAAATTATCTTCACAAATTCTGAAGGCTGAAATGAAAATCCTCCGATTGAGATTGTAAGTTTTGCCCCATAACTTGTAGCCCCAATAATCACTACAGCCGCTAACAATGCAACTCCGCTTATAAAGTAAAGAACTGAAAAGTTACGAAACATGGATCCTTTTTGTAAAAAAAGAGGAATAATAAGCATCAAAACAGAGCCAATCGCAATAAAAATAAATTGACGAAAAGCTTTATCAAAAGAAAGTCTGGTAAGCATAATCATGCCTATCGCAAGAAACATACACATGTTGTTTATCAAAAGAACCGAACAACGCTTGTACATAAAGTGATAAAACATGAAAATTACGCCAAACAATACTACCTGCATAAGATAAAATCCCACAAGTTCCATGCTTGGATTCTTCAAATACAAACATCCATACCCTAATCCATGGATCAAAAATAGGAATACCTTTTGCATTGCATATATATTTTTTTGCTTTTCTGGCTGTTTTCCATAACGGAACACATAAAATGCACCAAATACATAACCTAAAAACAGGAACATAATGATGTATTTAAAAGCCTGAATAATAATAGAAGTCATATTACTCTACACCTCTTTTATAATGGCCGTTGGTATATAAAATCGCTTGTCCTTTTCCTTCGTTACCAAGATTTAATACATTCTCTACTTCTTCGCCTGACTCGATTGTAAAGTCGTATCGGAAATTCAAAACACCATTTTCTCTTAAGCGGTTAATCTCCGAGAAAAGACATACTGGAACAGAATTATATATAATATTATAGCAATCCTTACAATAATTTTTTACAGGAAATAGTACATTATATCGATCTTTCAAATAGGTAATCTGAGATTTTTTATCGCAGGTTGATGTGTTTTTGTGTACACACCCAGCTGTAGTCATAAGTGGGTAATAACCATAAACCAGTATCTCACTATTGACATTGTCTCGATTCCTTATTTCCTTTTGATTCAATTCAAGAGGAATCGTATCTCTATATATTCCAAGTTGAGCAAAAGCATCTTTTGCATAGTTGTTGTAAGTGTACAAACTATGATCAATAACAATTCGTTTCTCTGGCAACGCTTCTTTTACAAAGTATAATTCCTCATAATTTCTTACAACAATACCATCTAAATCGCAATTATTAATTTTAGATTTAATTTCATTAAAATATTTAGATGTACGTTCTCTAAAAATTGCAGGGAGTTTCAGATATATCTCTTTATTGGCTTTATGAGCACTTTTAATATCTGCCTCTAACTCTTCTATAAAAGTATTTCTTTCATACATTTGTGCATCTACATAAATATCAGAAATCCAAAATCCGCGGTTTAATATAGCCGCAAACTGTTCTCTTGTTTCACAAGAGCAAATACATCTTCCATTTTCGGCTTCTTTCTTCTGTATTAATTCTTTTTCAACAGGCTTCTTATAAGGCTCCTCTTTGCGTACAAATTCGGATAACATTTCTGCTTCCAACTTTGCAAGTGCATCTCTTCGAAGTTGATTTAATACTCCATTTGGAACAAAAACATCTTCATCCATCTGAATATCCAGTGTTTCAAAATAAAAAGAGGATTCACCAGTCTTATTCATACGCTCACGAACATCGGCTTCTCTAATGGGTTTATTTTTCGCCTCTTGCACTTCTCCCAAAGAAACATATGCATGGAAATCTTGATAATTAACATAAATTTCCATTGCTTGTCCTTTATAGAGGAGCAAAGTTCCACTTATAGGCAACTGGCTCTTCTTTCCACCAAATTTTCGCTCGATTTCCTGATGAAGTTCTTCGTTAGATTTCTCGTAGGAAGGTTTCTCAAAGGTAATCATACTCTTATCATTATGCTTTACAAAATATTCTGTCGTAAATCCACAACGATTTCCTAATTCGTATAAGTGTTGTAAATCTTCTTTACTTACTTGTTTTTCTAAATCAATATATTTACGATAAAAAGAAACCACTCCAGCAGCATAAGAGGCCTGCTTCATCCTGCCTTCTATCTTAAGTGAATACACCCCTGCTTCATGAAGCTGCTGTAGATACTCAATTCCACATAAATCTTTAAGGCTAAGCACATAAGATTCCTTTTTCATTTCTTTTTTATTTTGATTTAAAACTGTATAAGGCAGACGACATGGCTGAGCGCAACGTCCACGATTTCCGCTTCTGCCACCTAATACACTGCTAAACAAGCATTGACCAGAAAACGAATAGCATAATGCACCATGGACAAAAGCCTCTAACTCAACGTCAGCTTCTTCACGAATACGCTTCATTTCTGCAATAGAAAGTTCACGCGCTAAAACTACTCGTTCTACCCCGAGATTCTTTAGAAACTTTGCACCTTCTACTCCTGTAATTGTCATCTGTGTACTAGTGTGAATCGGTAAATCCGGAAAGTTTTTCTTTATATAATCAATTACACCAAAATCCTGTACGATCACCGCATCTAAGCCTCTTTTATAATAAGGCAATAGATAATCATATAATGCATCATTTATTTCATCATTTTTAAATAAGGTATTTACTGTTAAAAACAGTTTCTTTCCTCTTAAATGCACATAATCTATGGCTTCTAATAATTCTTCTTCTGTAAAATTGTTTGCATAGGCTCTTGCACCAAACTGACTGCCACCTACATATACTGCATCTGCTCCAGCTTCAATAACTGCTTTTAAAATTTCAAATGAACCTGCAGGTGCAAGTAATTCAAATTCCTCTTTCATCATATCATATTCTCCTTAAGATAATTCTTAAGATTTATTGAAAATAAGGGACAGAATATGCTTTCTGTCCCTTTTGTTGTCTAATATTATTTTTTAGAACCAATTCCAGCTAATAAAGCATCTTCTAATGTAGCTTCTAAACGAGCTTTGTTTAAAAGAAGTTCTCTGTTTTCAGCCTCTAATTCCTTGATTCTTTCATCAGTACCTTCTGTCTTAATCTGGTTTGAAATCAAATCGTGCTTCAAATCATAAAGTTCTCGGTCTTTAAGTTCCATATCACGTTCTAATTTCTCTACCTGACTCTTTGCTTTAAAGTAATCATCCGCAATATTAAGCTGAATCATAACGCTTTTCATATTTGCTGGGAGGGTTTTTGCTCCTTCTAAGCCGTCGATTTCATTAATTTTGCTATTTATGTATGCAGCAACCTTCTGAAGATATTCAGGTTCTTCATAGCCGCTTAAGGTATATACTTTTCCATCGATAACTACTTCTGCATTTGTTTTCGCAGACATCTCGTATCCTCCGTTTTCTAAAATATACTCATACATTATACCTTTGATGGTAAATTTAAGCAACCTTTATTTGCTTAAGCCAAAGTGTTCATAAGCCAAATCTGTCACAACACGTCCTTTAGGTGTACGATGAATAAAATTATTTTTCACAAGGTATGGTTCATAAACATCTTCAATTGTACCTGAGTCCTCACCGATAGAAGCTGCCAAAGTTTCTAATCCAACTGGGCCACCTGCAAACTTCTCAATAATAGTCAATAAAATATTTCTATCATGCTGGTCCAAGCCAAATTTATCTACTTCAAGCAAATCAAGCGCAAAAGAAGCTACATCATATGTAATATTTCCATCATATTTAACCTCTGCAAAGTCACGCACACGTTTTAATAAACGATTCGCAAGACGTGGTGTTCCACGACTTCTTCTAGCTAACTCATATGCACCTTTTTCATCGATTTTTACGCCAAGTTTCATTGCAGACTGAACAATAATCGTTTTTAGTTCGTCTACGGTATAGTACTCCATATGGCTGATTACACCAAAACGATCACGAAGAGGCAAAGAAAGCATGCCTGCTCTCGTAGTGGCACCAACTAGTGTAAACTTAGGCAAATTAATACGAATAGAACGTGCAGATTCTCCTTTCCCAATCATAACATCAATCGCATAATCTTCCATTGCAGAGTAAAGAACCTCTTCTACCTGGCGGTTTAAACGATGAATTTCATCAATAAAAAGGATATCACCTTCTGATAATCCATTTAAAATGGCTGCCATTTCACCTGGCTTTGCAATTGCTGGTCCTGAAGTAATTTTTAAATGTGTCCCCATTTCGTTGGCAATAATGCCCGCTAATGTAGTCTTCCCAAGACCAGGAGGTCCAAAGAAAAGCACATGATCCAATGCTTCTCCACGTCCTTTTGCTGCTTCTATATACACATGCAGATTATCTTTTATTTTTTCCTGTCCAATATAATCCTCTAAGGTCTGAGGACGCAGGCTAGATTCGATTTTAATATCTTCTTCCTGCATTTTTGTGGAAATCACTCGTCTTTCCATAATTAAACTCTCCTATAAAAACGCCATATTCTTAAGTGCAAGTTTTAAAACTGCTTCTACATCCATATCTTCTGTAATATCTACCTTAGAAACTGCTTTGAGACTCTCTGTAGAAGAATATCCAAGCGCTGTAAGTGCCAATACAGCATCATTTTTCACCTGATTATTTGAAGACATAACTGGTGCATGTTCGTGTTCTAATTTCTTTTCAAAAGCATCTTCTAAAGACATCTTATCCTTCAGTTCCAGAATCACTCTTTGAGCAGTCTTTGCTCCAATTCCTGGAGCCTTTGCAATTGCTTTCGAATCTCCGGCCAAAATAGCAAAACGTAAATCATCCGCAGATAAAGCTGACAAAATACCCAAAGCCCCTTTAGGACCAATACCACTTACAGAAATAAGTTGTTTAAAAAGTTCCAAATCATCTCTGGTAAGGAAACCATAAAGCATCATAGCATCTTCACGCACATAAAGATATGTATGAATCTTACATTCTTCTCCTAATCCAGGTAAATATTCAAAACAATTAGTCGGAATATAGAGATTATATCCGATTCCATTTACATCAATAACTATATGGTCCAGTTCAACTTCCGCTAAAGGACCTCTAATATATGAGTACATAGCGCCTCCTTATCTCACACGAAGCAGATGTCCCACTCTTATAAACACCTCTTGTGCTACAATACCAATCAAGGTTCCTGTGATAAAACCAGCAACCATAAGTACTGGTATATAATACATAACAGAATAGTTAGAAACAATCAATGTTGCAATAATAATCTGTCCTATATTATGAGCAATGCCGCCTGCTATACTAACTGAAATCACAGAAAGTAGTTTTGTTTTTTTCAATAAATACATTACTGTTAAGCTAAGCATACCGCCTGCAAAGGAATATGCAATTGCCATCACATTTCCAAACATAAAGCCCGAAATCAAAACTCTTGCAATCGAAAGTATATATGCTTCTTTCGTACCAAGACTATACAGCGCAAAGACAATTACGATATTCGCAAGTCCAAGCTTAATTCCAGGTATCCCAACTGAAAACGGAATCAAAACTTCCACATAGCTACATATTAAAGCTAATGCAAGCATAACTCCTAAATAAGCTGTTTTTTTCTTCATATTTTTATCCTTCTATCTAATGATACCGTCTACATCACTTTCTACATCACTAATAACGGTAATAACAACTTTGTTTGGCAAACAGATGATTGCTTCTTTATCAAAAGAAATTTTATTCTGCTCTACACAAAGCTGATCTGGGCAGCTTGCCTCTTTCATATAAGCTTTACCACCCTTTATCTCTATAATATTTACGGTTTCACCTTCTCCAATGGTAATTGTCTGTTCTTCTAGAAGAGAATATGTTCCATATTCTTTACCATCTACAGTAATTACAATATTACTACCATCTACAGCCCCGCCTTTGTATACCCATACGCAAACAGCAATACAAAACAGTGCCAGAAAACCAATAAAGATACAATCGTTTTTCCCAAAACGTCTATTCATGGTCTACTACCTTTCCGATATAATAGAATCCTTTGCATTCCTCTAATTTAACCTGATAGATATTTCCAATCATATCCTCAGTTCCCGGGAAATGAACTACAGAATTGTTATCTAAACGTCCAGTTACAAGATTTGAATCATGCTCATTCATCTCTTCAACTAAAACAGGCATTGTCTTTCCTTCAAGAGCCATTGCTTTCTTAGTTGAAATCTCCTGAACCTCATGAAGCAAACAATCAAAATGACATTTTACTTCCTTCTCTGGTACCTGATTTTCCATAGCCGCAGCTGGCGTGCCTGTACGTTTAGAATAAATGAATGTAAATGCACTATCATATTCTACACGTTTTACAACATCTAATGTTTCCAAGAAATCTTCTTCTGTTTCCCCAGGAAAACCTACTATAATATCCGTTGTAAGTGCGATATCCGGAATCTCTTTACGAAGTTTATCAACAATCGACAAATACTGCTCTTTATCGTAGTGTCGATTCATGATATTTAGGATTCTTGAACTTCCAGATTGAAGTGGTAAATGCATATGTTTACATACCTTTTCACAGTCTCTCATCGCATAAATTAACTCATCCGACAAATCCTTTGGATGCGAAGTCATAAAACGAATACGCTTCAACCCTTCAATCTTATTAATTTCACGAAGTAATTCCGCAAATGTCATAGGATTTTCTAGATTTTTACCATATGAATTTACATTTTGTCCTAAAAGCATTACTTCACAAACACCATCTGCTACAAGGTTCTCAATTTCTCTAATAATATCCTGTGGCTGACGGCTACGTTCACGACCTCTTACATACGGTACAATACAATAACTGCAGAAATTATTGCAGCCAAACATAATATTTACGCCTGATTTAAAAGAAAACTTTCTTTTAATAGGTAAATCTTCAACAATTTTATCTGTGTCTTCCCAAATATCGATAATCTGCGAATCAGACTCTAACGTATTACAAAGAAGCTCTGCAAATTTATATATGTTATGTGTACCAAACACCAGATTTACAAACTTGTATTTCTTACGAATGGTTTCAACCACTGTAGGTTCCTGCATCATGCAACCGCAAAGAGCTATCATCATGTGCGGATTTTTCTTCTTATAATTAGAAAGATATCCCAAACGACCATAAACTTTGTTATTTGCATTCTCACGAACTGTACAAGTGTTATAAATCACAAAATCTGCATGTTCATCTTCGATTTCTTCATAACCCACCTGCTCTAAAATACCTACTAACTTTTCTGAGTCACGTGCGTTCATCTGACAACCAAAGGTCTGTACGCAGAAAGTTAATTTTCTTCCCATTTCTGCTTCTTTTGTAGCCACTAAATGCTTTGCTTTTTCTATAAATTCGTACTGACGTACTGCTTCTAAATCTCTCATATAACCTCTTTCTAACCTCTTACCTGTCCATCACCATAAATCACATATTTATAGCTGGTAAGTGCTTCAAGGCCCATAGGACCTCTTGCATGCAGTTTTTGAGTGCTGATACCAATTTCTGCACCAAAACCAAACTCATTTCCATCTGAAAAACGAGTCGAAACATTCCAATATACACAAGCAGAGTCAATTTCATTTAAAAACTTCTCTGCTACAGCTTCATCTTTTGTAATAATAGACTCAGAATGAGCTGTATTATACTTATTGATGTGTGCAATTGCTTCGTCTACATTAGAAACAGACTTAATAGATAAAATATAATCCAAATATTCTGTTCCCCAGTCTTCGTTACTTGCTTCTTTCACAACACCCTTTGTCGAATCTAAACTTGCAAGACAAAGTGCATCTGCACGAAGTTCCACATTCTTTTCTAGTATCTTATCCTGTAACTTAGGCAAGAATTCTTTTGCAATTTTTTCATGAACCAATAAGGATTCACAGGCATTACATACACTGATACGCTGTGTTTTCGCATTATAAACTACATTTACAGCCATATCTAAATCCGCGTGCTCATCTACATAAATATGACAATTTCCTACGCCCGTTTCAATAACCGGAATGGTTGCATTCATAACAACATTCTGAATAAGTCCACTTCCGCCTCTTGGAATCAAAACATCTACATATTCTTTCATTTTCATAAAAGCCATAGTTGTTTCACGGTTTGTATCTTCTATCAAACTACATGCAGAATCTGGCAAACCATGTGCCTTTAAAGCCTCTTTTAAAACAGAAACGATTGCAATATTCGAATGAATCGCATCCGAACCACCTTTTAAAATACATACATTTCCAGTCTTAAAACATAATCCAAAAGCATCCGCTGTAACATTTGGTCTTGACTCATAAATAATACCTACTACACCCATAGGAACGCGACGTTTTGTTACAACCATACCATTTGGACGCTCCACACTAGAGAGAACATCACCAATTGGATCATTTAAATTTACAACCTGGCGGAGACCATCTGCCATATCCGCAATACGAGAAGAAGAAAGTGCTAAACGGTCTATCATTCCTTTCGCCATACCCTTCTTTTCCGCATATCCAATATCCAATTTATTTGCTGTTAAAATACTTTCTTCCTTATTAATAAGCAAATCAGCTGCGGTTAAAAGCACAGCATTTTTTTCTTCTGTAGATAATTTCCCGATAACGCCTTTACATGCATGAGCATTTTGACATAATTCTAATAATTCCATGGCAACCTCCTAAGAAAGCTTCTTTTTAGCAGCATAATTTTCACCTAAATTCTCAATACTGCCATCTGGATTTACAACATCAATATTATCTAATTGTGCTTTTAAATTATTTCGAAAACTTGCTATAAATTCCTGTCGAAGAATTGCCTGTTCTTTTCTTTCTTCTTCTGTTAATCCTTCTGCCTTTGATTTTTTAGCAAGTTCATTAATTCTTGCAATCTTTTCGTCATTCATTAATTCATACTCTCCATAATATAATTTTCTAGGTTAAATTCTGCATTTTCACTCGCATGGAACATAGTTCCAATACGTTCTCCATCTACAATATTTTCAATAATAGAAACATCTTCTCCATTAGCAATAATCATATCTGCCCCTGAATAAGTGGCAATCTTAGCAGCTGCAAGTTTGGTTGCCATACCACCAGTGCCCACACTACTACCTGTAGAACCTTTTGCCATGCCCAGAATTTCTTCGTCAATTTCATATACATCTCGGATAATCTCTGCTTCTAGATTCTTGTGTGGATCATCGGTATAAAGCCCATCAATATCTGATAATAAAATCAACAAATCAGCTCCTACTAATGAAGCAACCAATGCTGACAATGTATCATTATCACCTAAACGCATTTCATAAGTACTTACGGTATCATTTTCATTGACAACCGGAATAACTCCTAATTCAAACAACTGTTCAAACGTATTTTTTGCATTACTTCTTGATTTAGGATTTACCATTGTATATTTTGTCATCAAAACCTGACCAGTTACCTGATTGTATTCACTAAACAACTTCTGATAAGTCATCATAAGTCTTGCCTGCCCAACCGCAGCACATGCCTGTTTTACAGAAATATCCGTTGGTTTCTCTTTTAATGCAATGGCATCCTTTCCAACTGCAATCGCACCAGAACTTACCAAGCATACATCGATCCCTTGATTACGAATGTCGCACAACGCACGAACCAATCGTTCCATTTTTGCAAAATTGATACTTCCTGTTTTTTCATGTGTCAAAGATGACGAACCAATTTTAATAACTACTCTCTTGTATTCCCTCATAATATGTCACCACGAAATGTTTTCTTCCTTATTAATAATACAAAGTATACTCTACCATATCTTTGGAGAAAATACAAAGAAAACCACAAAATCTTTAAAAATCTCTTTGATTTTAATGGTTGCACACAATTTTTTACAAAATAACACGAAATAATGATAAATATGGCTTGCTTTCCCATATATATTGTGGTAAAATCCATAAGGATGCGAATGTTAGATTTTTAACAATCGTATAGAACAACAGGGCAAATGCCCAAGAAAAGATTATTTCTTAATAGGAGGAAAACAAAATGAAAAAGAGAATTGCACTCTTACTCGCTGGCGTACTTGCTGTAGCTTCTTTAACAGCTTGTGGTGGCGGAAACGCAGACGCCGGAAAAAATGATGCAGCTAAAGTAAAAGTTGGTCTTGGTGCTTGTACAAGCTTCTCTGAAAGCTACAGCATTGGCGAAGATCACTATGGAAAACCAGCTGAAGCTACAAATGCTCAGGTTGATATCCATGTTGCTGCTGTAACACTTAACGCTGATGGCACAATCGCAAAAGTTCAGATCGATGCTATCCAGGTTAAAAACTCTGTAGATGCTACTGGTGCTCTTGCAGCTGATGCTAAAACAGAATTTACTTCAAAATATGACCTTAAAGAAGAATATGCTATGAAATCAGCATCACCAATCGGTATGGAATGGTATACACAGATTGATAACTTTGAAAAATGGTGTGAAGGCAAAACTTTAGATCAGGTTAAAGCTGGTATTGGCGAAGATGGAAAACCTTCAGATGATACACTTAAATCTGGTTGTACAATCCAGATGGGTGACATCACAGCTGCTGTAGCTGATGCTTGTGCAAAAGCTGTTGAAACAGATGCTACAACTGCAGATACATTAGGTGTTGCTCTTATCGGTGAAATGACAAAAGCTACAAACGCTGCTGACGCTGAAGATGGTGTTGGTACATTCCAGGCTTATGTAAACTTCGCTTGTACAACACAGAACGCTGACGGACAGATTACATCTGTATTAATCGATTCTATCCAGGCTTACCCAACATGGGATGCAACTGGTAAACTTACAACAGATGCTGATCAGGACGTTCGTACAAAATACACAAAACAGGGTGACTATGGTATGCAGCCTGCATCAAGCCTTGAAAAAGGTGAATGGTTCCAGCAGATTGATGCTTTCAAACAGACTATTCTTGGAAAAACAGCTGCTGACGTAGAAGCTATCGCAGTTGATGAAGCTGGCTACCCAACAGATGATACACTTAAAACAGGATGTACAATGAAAGTTTCAGCTTACAAAACTGTAGTTGTTAAATCTCTTGCAAAATAATTCATATGAATTTTTATTAGGGGTGCGTGAATGCGCACCTCTATTTTTTTACTTGCTATTCCTACTATCCTATTATAGAATGAATCTGTTATAAAATTACATTTATTCATGGAGATTTTTATATGATAAACATCAAAAAATACATTCCAGCTCTTGCTGCTGTTTTTTTAGTTGTTCTTGGTATTGGAATTTCTATATATCAAAAAAGCTCTCAGTCAGAACAATATAAAAAATATTACATTGATGCCTTTGATACTGCAACACAGGTGATTGGATATGATGAATCAGAGGAAGCATTTACCCAAAAAGCAAATGTTATTAATGAAGAATTAATACGTTATCATAAACTATATGATATCTATAACATTCATGGAGAAATTAATAATCTTAAAACAATAAATATTAATGCCGGAAAAGAACCTGTACAAGTAGATAAAGAAATTATCGAATTACTTAAATTCAGTATTGATTTATATAATAAAACGGATGGCGAAATAAATATTGCCATGGGTAAAGTATTAAAAATATGGCACGATTACCGCACTGCAGGCATTGATGATCCAGCAACAGCTGCTCTCCCACCAATGGAACTCTTACAAGAAGCCTCTAAACACTGTGATATTAATAATATCATTATCGATGAAAAAGCCTCTACAGTTTATCTTGCAGACCCAGAAATGTCACTGGATGTCGGTAGTATTGGAAAAGGTTATGCTGTTCAAAAGGTTACAGAATATGCTAGAGAATTAGGTTATAATAATCTTGTAATCAATTGCGGAGGGAATGTTGTCTCTGTCGGACCAAAACCCGATAATTCTGACTGGATATTTGGTATTCAGAATCCTGATTTAGAGGCCGAAAACGACCTAATAAAGCGTATTGCAATCACAGATAAATGTTTGGTTACCTCTGGTGATTATCAGCGTTATTACGTCGTAGATGGCGTAGAATACTGTCATATAATAGACCCTGATACTCTTATGCCACCAAACTACTTTAGTGCAGTTTCCATTATATGCGATAATTCAGGACTTGCAGATGCGCTCTCTACCGCCCTCTTTAATATGCCTTATGAAGATGGATTAAAACTTATTAATTCAATTGAAAATGCAGAAGCTATTTGGGTATACGAAGATGGAAGTATTAAGTATTCAGAAAATTTTAACAGTTATGTTGTTGAATAGTTTTTCAAGCCAAGAATAGCTCGACCCACGCTACTTTGTAGCTTTTCGTCGCTTTACAAGCGACTCGGCTCTCGCTATTTGGCTAGTCGCCAAATTATGACGAAAATAAAATCGCGGTTGCATGCAAGCATGCACCGCGATTTATTTTTGCCATATACTTGGCTTGTTAGCATGTAATACATTTCTTAGGACACTTTGTAGCACAAGTTCCACAACCTGTACACTTATCCTGATCAATGTGTGCGATGTTGTTTTCTACAACGATAGCATCTGAAGGACAGTTCTTAGCACAAAGTCCACAACCGATACATCCAACAGAACATGCATCCATTACAGCTTTACCCTTATCTTTTGAGCTACACTGTACGATATGTTTTGCATCATAAGGAACAAGTTCGATAAGGCCTTTTGGACAAGCAGCGATACATTTGCTACAAGCTTTACATTTATCCTTATCTACTACTGCTACACCGTCTACAACATGGATAGCATCGAATGGACAAGCTTTTACACACGAACCATATCCAAGGCATCCATAGTTACAAGATTTAGGACCGCCACCTGGAACAAATGCCATTGCAGCACAATCTTCAACACCTGTATACTCATAATCATTTTTAGCTTTTTCGCAGGTACCAGCACATTTTACGAAAGCAACTTTCTTAACGCCAGCTTCTGCTGAAACCCCCATAATTTCACCAATCTTAGCAGCTACTTCGTCACCACCAACTGGACACTGATTTACAGGAGCTTCCCCTTTTGCGATAGCTGCAGCAAGACCAGAACAACCTGCATAACCACAACCACCACAGTTATTTCCTGGAAGACAACCATTAATAGCTTCTTCCTTAGGATCTACTTCTACTTTGAACGCTTCACCAGCGAAGCCGAGGAAAAGTCCAAGGAGAAGTGCTACAATACCGCAAATCGCAGCCGCTGCTACTGCAGCAATTAAAATCTCTGTCATTTCATTTTCCTCCTAATTAAATCTTCATACCTGAGAATCCCATAAATGCAATTGCCATTAAAGCAGAAGCCATAAGTACGATTGCCGTACCATGGAATGATTTTGGGATATCATTGTATTCGATTTTTTCACGAATACCTGCTAAAAGTACGATTGCAATAAAGAAACCTACACCTGTAGCAAGACCGTAAACAACT